>NZ_DICC01000004.1:0-5384 GCF_002415215.1 Empedobacter sp. UBA5036 | reverse complement strand
CCAATTTATGATTATTTTTGAAGAAAGGCTCAGATTATAAAAATCCAAGCACTAACTTTTTAACTTACACACTGCGTAGGATAGTGTCTTAATAATCTTTATTATGTAAAGTTGAATAATGTCGTCTACCTATTATTTGGGATTATCTATACAACTTTGAAGGTTTTAGATTAGGAATATATTTTAGAACAATATAATTTGCAAACTATTTAAAACTATAATATGTCCATAATAACTATTTTTTATTGTGTCTGTTACAAAAATAATTTTTGATAATTTATTTTGTAAACTTTTATACAATTTTATGTCTTTCTTCTCTAATTTAAATTGATATGAACCTCCATACTCTGTTTCCGCATAATCATCAATTTCTATATTTACTTTTTAAATAAAGTTTATAGAATATGTGTATTCATAGTCATTTAATTTCCACTCTAGCTCATCATCTTTTGTATAATTATAATATACTATTATACCATCTTTCTCTCTAGCTCCATTAAGACAGTTTATAAAAATTCCGAAAAAAATAACTATTAAGAAAAATCTATTTAACATAATATATTTAGTTTAAAATAAATTTTCAGTAAAAATACATCAAACATTAATAACAGGGAAAACGGTTGTAAATAAAGGCTTTACAATCGTTTTTTGATTTTTTGGCAATGAGGTAAAAAGCAGAAAAAAGCGAGGTTAGGCAAAAGTAAGGTTACTAAAACGTTACTTTCAAGCATTAGAAACAACCGCTTTAAAATACTGTAATTCAGCTCTCTGCATAGTTTTTCATATTGTTTCGTAGCTCACATAGGTTTAATTTTATCATTAAGAATTGTGAGTATGGAAACGACAAAAAAATCAACGTTTAAGGTTCTTTTCTACCTTAAAAAGAATGCCCCGAAGAAGAACGGGAAAGTTACGGTTATGTGCAGAATTACCGTAAATGGTAATCAATCTGCATTCAGTACCAAGTTGGATATTTCGGCAACAAATTGGGATTTGAAGTACGGCAGGGTTTTAGGTAAAAGCCGAGAAGCCCAAGATGTGAACGGCAAGCTTGATAAAATCCGTTTGGGCATTGAGGAATGCTATTCCAAAATTCTGAAAACCGAGGGAGCTATAAACAGTTCTAAACTCAAAAATGCTTTTCTCGGTATGGAAAGTGGAGAAATTACCTTTTTCAAGTTTTATGAACAGTTCTTATCCGACTATGAGAAAAAGGTCAATAGCGGACTTCGGGTAAATGGAACACGAAGTAAGTATAAAACACTATTAAGACATCTTCGCAATTTTGCACTTACAAAATACGGTTACTCCGATGTGTCTTTTAACGACCTTACTCCTGATTTTATACAGGACTTTGATTACTACCTGCGTGATGACCAAAGCTTGACACATAACACGATTTGGCTGTATATGATTGGCTTTACCACGCTTTGCCGATTGGCAATGAGCAGAAAGCATCTTGCTTTTAATCCGTTCAGCGAGTACAAGAATACCAAAAAGGACAAAGACAGGGGTTATCTGTTGCGGAACGAGTTGGAACAGCTTGTAACGTTTAACTGTGAGAAAAAGAAAGATGAATTGGTTAAAGACCTGTTTGTTTTCAGTTGCTTTACTGGTCTTTCCTATTCAGATATGAAAGGTCTTAGAAACAGCAATATTCAGGATTTCTTTGACGGTAACCAGTGGATTATAATACGTAGGAAAAAAACAGCCACATCGTCAAATGTGATGCTGTTGGATATTCCCAAAATGATTATCGAAAAATATGCAGGATTTTCAAAAGATGGAAAAGTATTTCCTGTACCATCAAATACAGTCTGTAATGATAGCCTAAAGAGAATATCACAACAGATTGAATGCCTGAAAGAAAAGAAAGTAACCTTTCATTTAGCACGCCATACATTTGCCACGCTGTTTTTGAGCGAGGGCGTTCCGCTCGAAAGTTTAAGCAAAATGTTAGGGCATAAAAACATTGCTACGACACAGATTTATGCTAAGATACTCAACGAGAAAGTTGGTAAGGATATGCAAAAAGTATCGCATAAATTTAAGGGGATGGAACGGTCTTTTACTTCACACCTATGAATCTATAAACTAATCAAGAAAAGTCAATGTTATAAACATTGGTTTTTTTTGTAATTTAGTCAGCTATATATTAAATCATTAATAAGCAATGACTGAAAACCTAAAAAACATAACTTATCACTTGATTGAGAAATATATTGACATTTTAGAAGAAAACGGAGAACCAAACGAAGCTTATAAATATTTAGCAATAAATACATTTCAACAGAATTGGGATTTAGAAGCAGAAGATTTTCATCAAATGTTTCGATCTTCATTCAGTAAAGTATCCAATTTACTTTATCAAAACTCGTGGGGATTTATCGAAAAATCAACTCAACTTTTTCCTAATGAAGTACGGGAAATGTTTCGGAATCTGTATGATGAATCGATAGAAATTTCACAAAGAATCAAAATTTTTCAAACCGAATCAGAAAAAATACTTCCCAAAGTTAGACAATCATTAAACCGAACTAATATTAACACTCAACAAGATGAGCGAACTATTTCGGTTTATTTGGCTTTTCGTTTTCCTGAAAAATATATGTTGTACAAAGCAGATTATTACAAGAATTTCTGTGAGCAACTCAATATAAAAGCGAAAAAATCGGGAGAACGATTTTTGCATTTACAAGAATTAGCCAACCAAATTATTCAGGAAAATCTATTAAACGACAATAATTTCAATTTCATCAATACCTATCGCAAATTTTATCAAAAACCAGATTGGGATGATAAATGTTTGATGATTCAAAATGTACTGTATGTTGTTTTCAGAGATGCTAAAGATTTTAATCTACTTGAACTTTTCAAAAAGTTTGACAAAAAACAATTAGAAGAATACTATGATTTTTTAGATTCAATAATTGAAAATTTTGGTTTTCAAGAAGACGACAGAAGATTGGTTTTTAATGCTGATAAAAACAAAATTGTTTTTACAATCGGACAAAGATATATTTGGAATACAGCAACTATCGGTAAAGATGATTATAAATTCCGAACAATTTCAGAACAACAAATAAGCAACAATTTTGTGAATTTTGACGGCACTCCAACCGCTTATTTATGCAAACTAAACGATATTTCAGAAGCTCAAAAAAATAAACAATCTGTATTTAACTCAATTGAGAACGAACTGAATCGTACTCAAATTTCAGGTTATTCCAAATACAATAAAAAAGAATTGGAAAGAATGGCTTTTGATATTGATTTTAGAAATGAAATTTTGAGCCAATTAGAATATCAAACAACAACCGAAAAAACAATGAAAAACATAAATTCTGATAAAAAGATTCCGCTAAATCAAATCCTTTTCGGAGCACCAGGAACAGGAAAAACATATACATTGAGAAACGAATATTTTCCTAAGTACACAATTTCTGAAAAAAGTATAAGTCCAGAATCTTATTTTGAAGAAATTGTGAGTGGATTGACTTGGTGGCAAGCCATTGCTTTGGCTCTTTTAGAAATGGGAACAAGCAAAGTCAATGATATTTTAGAAAACCGTTGGGTTTCTAAAAAAGCCGTTTTATCTGAATCAAAAAATGTTCGGGCAACGATATGGGGAAATTTACAATTTCATACTGTAATTGAATCAAAAACGGTCAATTACACGCAAAGACAAACGCCTTATATTTTTGACAAAACAAAAGATAAAAAATGGGAATTACTTGAAAATGAATTAAAAGAACAAGCACCCGAAATTTACGATATTCTCGATTCTGTCAATAATTTTAAGCCGAATCCTAATAAAGAAATCAAGCACTACGTATTTACAACTTTCCATCAATCATTTTCTTACGAAGATTTTATTGAAGGAATAAAACCCGTTATGGAAGAAGGTAAAGAAACTATTTCTTACCAAATTGAAAACGGAATATTTAAGGATTTGTGTTTAAAAGCACAAAACGACACAGAAAATCGTTACGCAATTTTTATTGATGAAATCAATCGGGGTAATGTTTCAGCTATTTTTGGAGAATTAATTACGTTGATTGAACCCGACAAGAGAATTGGTTCAACCAACGAACTTAAAGTAAAACTTCCTTATTCAAAGAGAGAATTTGGAGTTCCAAAAAATGTGGACATTATCGGAACAATGAATACAGCCGACCGAAGTGTAGAAGCTTTGGATACAGCTTTAAGAAGACGTTTTTCATTTGTTGAGATGCAACCCAATCCAAGTGTTTTGCTTAATTCTGAATATCAAGATGTTGATTTGAAACAACTTTTAGAAACTATCAATCAACGCATTGAAGTATTGGTTGACAAAGACCATCAAATTGGACATTCGTATTTTATTGGAATCCAAAATTTGGAAGATTTAAAACAAACTTTCAAAGACAAAATCATTCCGCTTTTGGAAGAATATTTTTACGGAGATTTCGGAAAAATAGGCTTGGTTCTAGGAGGAAGTTTTATTTATCAAGAAGAAAATAAAGCAAAATTCCCGAATAACTTCAATTATGAAAACGACTTTTTAGAAGACAAAAAAGTATATCGTTTTACGCCTTTTGAAAATTGGAACGAACAAACTTTTATTTCTGTTTACGAAGACTAATTGATGCAAAACAAAAAGTTTATACAAGTTTTTGAGTATCAAAAATTGCGATACGATGATTCGGGATATTTCCGAAAGCATCATTTTGATGCAATGGTAAAATTCAACGAACTGCATCAAAACAAATATTTCACGATTATTCACCAAGGAATCCGATTTGGGAGTTATGTTGGTGTCATTCAAATTGGTGGATTGACGATTGAGATTCTTCCGAAAGCCGATAATAACGAAAATGCAGACAAAAATTTATGGCAAAATGTGTTGCTCAATATGCTGAAAATCTGCAAGAAAATTCAGGTTGAATCTATTTCAGAAACGCAACTCAAAAAACGCTATCATTCAATTTTAGATGTTTATTTTGAGCTATATCTGAATGAAATTGAACGATTGGTAAAAAAAGGATTGATAAAGAAATACCGAAAAAAACAATCCAATCAAAATGCACTAAAAGGCAAATTGCTTTTTGCTCAAAACATTCAACAAAATGTTGTGCATAAAGAGCATTTTTATTGTGAACATCAGGTTTACGATAAAAACCATTTGTTACATCAGATTCTTTATAAAGGTTTATTGGTTTTGAAAGCTTTTGTCAATGATTCTTTGAAAGACAAATTAAACCGATTGCTATTTGAATTTCAAGATATTGAAAATATCAATATTCAGAAAAAACATTTCGATAAAATCATTATTGATCGAAAAAACAACGACTATCAAAAAGCGATTAATATTGCAAAAATTATCATTCTGATTTCTATGACAA
>NZ_DICC01000011.1:0-20239 GCF_002415215.1 Empedobacter sp. UBA5036 | reverse complement strand
GGTTTTGTTAAGGAACGACTAATTAATATTGTGTCCCAATTTTCTTTGAATAAAGTCGTGATATTTTCCATTCTTGATGTTTATAAAGTTTAAAATTATAAAAAAAGCTGCTCTTACGAACAGCTTTTTAGAATTTATCTTAAATCTATTGATTAAGCGTGAATTGGACGATTGTCTGTAGCAGCTAAAGCAGCTTCTTTAATCGCTTCTGAGAATGTTGGGTGAGCATGAGACATTCTTGTTAAATCTTCTGCAGATGCACGGAATTCCATTGCTACAACTCCTTCCGCAATTAAATCAGCAGCACGAGCACCAATAATATGCATTCCTAAGATTTCGTCTGTGTTTTTATCAGCTAAAATTTTGGCAAAACCGTCTGTATCCATAGATGCACGAGCACGTCCTAAAGCTTTGAAAGGGAAAGAACCAACTTTGTACTCTACTCCTTCTTCTTTTAATTGCTCTTCTGTTTTACCAACTCCTGCAACTTCTGGCCAAGTATAAACAACACCAGGAATTAAGTTATAGTTGATATGAGGTTTTTGACCTGCTAATTGCTCAGCAACTAAAACACCTTCTTCTTCTGCTTTATGTGCTAACATTGCACCAGCAACAACATCACCAATCGCGTAAATGTTAGAAACATTCGTTTGTAAGTGATCGTTTGTTTTGATACGACCTCTTTCGTCAACCTCTACTCCTACGTTTTCTAAACCTAAAGATCCTGTGAAAGCACGACGACCAACTGCTACTAAAGCGTAATCTCCGTTAATTTCAATTTCTTCTCCTTTTTTAGAAGTTGCTTTTAATGTAACATCATTTCCGTTATTTACAACAGAAGTTACACCTGTAGAAGTGTGGAATTTCATTCCTTGTTTTTTCAATACTTTTGTCAATTCTTTAGACAAAGCACCGTCCATTCCTGGAATAACGCGGTCTGCATATTCTACAATTGTTACTTGAGAACCTAAACGTAAGTAAACTGATCCTAACTCTAATCCGATAACACCACCACCGATAACGATTAAGTGTTTTGGAACTTCTGTTAAAGCCAAAGCTTCTGTAGAAGTAATGATACGAGTTTTATCTGTTGGCGCAAATGGTAATTCAGATGAAACTGATCCTGTTGCGATAATTGTATTTTTAGCTTCAATTTCTTGAGTAGAACCGTCTTTAGCAGTTACAACAATATGAGTTGCGTCTTTAAAAGCACCTGTTCCTTCTAAAACATCAATATTATTTTTACTCATCAAGTATTTGATACCAGCTACGTTAGTATCTACAACACCTGCTTTTCGAGCAATCATTTGAGTGAAGTTTACTTTTGGAGCATCGATTTCGATTCCGTGCTCTTTAAAGTGATTTACAGCATCGTAATAGTGGTGAGAAGAATCTAATAAAGCTTTTGATGGAATACATCCTACATTAAGACATGTACCTCCTAAACTTTCTTTCTCGATAATTGCTGTTTTAAATCCTAATTGCGCTGCGCGAATAGCTGCAACATATCCTCCAGGTCCAGCACCAATTACGGCTACATCATAAGAACTCATATAGTTTTATTTTGATTTATTATTATAATTAATTTAAACTCTACAAATATAACCAATATCGAATAGATTTTCGTTATAAAATTGTAATGAATTTTGTTAGGAAATTGGGAAAAATAAGCTATTCTTTAATATCTGATTTGATAAAGTTTAAAATTTCATCTTCTGTGCACAATTCATAATCTGGCTCAATTCCATATGGATAAATGTTCTTTTTAGCATCCATCATATATCCAGCTGTTAAATTAAGCATATCGCCATTAGACAATTTTGTATTCGTATTCATAGTAGCTGCTCCCATCGTTTTCTTACCTAGAACTTTCACATTCGAAAGTGATTTTAACGTAATTAATGTAGCTTCGCCCGCACTACTTGTCCTATGATTAATCAAAACATAAATTTTCCTTGGATGAATTGTATTTATTATCGGATAATTAATATATCCTTTTGATAAATTATTAACTCCATTAAAAAAATATCCATCTTTTTTTGACCAAGGAATATCATCATTATTAATTTTAGAATATCCTAATACATTATCTTCAAAAAATGGTAATAAAGATGTTATCATTACCCAATTAGAACCTCCCGTATTATCTCTCAAATCGATAATCCAATAATTAGAATTTGCTTGTTCAGAAATAATTTTCAGATTATTGAAAATATAGTCTTTATCACTTATTGTTTTATTGTACCCATGACGCTTAATCCTAATATACGCAACGTCAGGAATTTTAGTTAACTTATTATTATCTTCTACTTTTAACAAACAAGCGCTATCAACTTTTGCTTTCGGAAAACGACCTGTTAATAACACTTTATCTTTCAACTTTTGCTTTCGGAAAACGACCTGTTAATAACACTTTATCTTTCGTAAGATAATGTGTATGATTATTTCCTAATAAAGTAATTGCCTCTACAATCGCCGAATCTTTCGATATTTTAGTTTTCTCGATTACTTTTTTCTCCAAATTCTCCCAATCAATTTTATCTCTATCGATAAAGCCTTTTTTCATGACAGAAAATAATTCTTCATAATCAGATGGAATCTCTGAAACTGATGATTCACTAACGATCTTTTCTTTACAACCAAATGTAAAAAGGATCAAAAAAATAAAAGAAAATTTATTTATCCTCATTGTTCTCTAAATTCATATTATGAAATTTAAAGATAAATGATTTTTAAATACTATAAACTTTTTCCTCTAAAATACCGGATTCAATTTCAATTGGTTGTTCGCTCTGTCTAAAAATTCGGGCCGATAATTTTCCTTTCAATTCCACTACTCCATTTTCTACACGAAGCCAACTTCCTTCTCTCAATCCAACGACAACTTGATGATTAAACTTGTGAAATTCATTGATACGAGTTTCTCTTGTTTCACCTTTATGTGTAGAATTTGGATCAGGATCCAAATAATGCGGATTAATATTAAAAGGTAAAAATTGTAACGCATCAAAACTTGGCGGATAAACAATCGGCATATCATTTGTTGTACCAATTGTTAAACCTGTCAAATTACTTCCAGCACTTGTACCAATATATGGTGTTCCGTTATGTACAGCACTTCTCAACTCTTCTACCAAACCAATTTCATACAACGTTTTTAGCAATAAAAATGTATTTCCTCCTCCAATAAAAATCGCTTTCGCATGCAAAATTGCTTCTTTTTTATTCTCGAAAGTATGCAAACCTTTTACAGAAACCCCAACCGTTTGCAAAGCATCTTTTACATTTTGCGTATATTCATCGTACGAAATTCCCGAAGGTCGCGCATAAGGAACAAAAATAATTTCATCAGATTGAATAAATTCTTTGATTTCATCTTTTATATATTCTAAAAAACTATAGCCGTGAATAGTACTCGTACTTATCACTAATAGTCTATCATTTGGGTTTATCATGTTATTGAATTTTAACTCAAAAGTAAGTTTAAAATAAGAAAGTAGGTAAAAAATTGACAAAAAATTATACCGAATTAGATTACTTTTGTGCAATTCTAAAAAAATAGAATTTCAAGATTTTTAAATCTGCATGAAAAAAATAGTACGCTTCATAATACCTTTATTCATAGTTGTCATTATGATAATAATTGGAATAGAACAAACACTTCGAAAAATTCCCAACGATTACAAATACAAAGCAGATTATTTAAAAGAAAATGGAAAACAAATAGAAACTTTGATTCTTGGAAGTTCACATACTTTTACAGGGCTCAATCCAAAATTATTTACCAATAAAACTTTTAATGCTGCACATTCTGCTCAATCACTAGATTTAGATTATAAAATTTTTGAACAAAATCGAAAATATTTACCCAATTTAAAAACCATTATTATTCCCATTTCGTATTTTTCGTTTACAAAACAATTGAATAATTTTAATCAAAAGAAATTAAAATATTATTCAATTTATTGGAAAATTGATATAAATAATAACGACTTTAATCTTAATTACGAAATTTTTTCAGAACCTATTGATGTTAATTATAATCGAATAAAAGATTATTGGATTCAGGATAAAAATAATTTAACAATAGGTATTAATGGTTATATAAAAAAGCGATACGAACCAAGTTGGAATGATAGTATTTACGCTAAAAAAACGTTTGAAAGACATCGTGCAAATTTAAATTCAAATCAAGTACAACGTATTATAAAAACACATTTTTATGATTTAGAACAAATTATAAAACAAGCAAAATCAAATGATATAAAAATTGTTCTATTGGCTACTCCTACAACCAATTTATATAAAAATTATGTCATAAATACACCTCAATATTTCAACTTAAAAAATAATATTAATCGCTTATCGAAATACGATAATGTCGTTTTCATCGATTATTTTATTAATAATAAAGATTTCAATAAAAAAGATTTCAAAAATTCAGATCATCTAAATGCAAAAGGTGCTGATAAGTTAACGTTGAAAATAGATTCTATTATGAATAAATAAAATAAGTTCTATAAATTTTCTCTTTTTTTCTTCACTTATTTCAACATTAAAATCATCTTCGTATCTTCACCTCTCAAACAACAAATAATGAAATTCGTTACTTTCTTAGACAATCGACAAGAAAAAGTAGGTCTTGTTTTGCAAGACTCTATCTATGATTTGACACAGATTAATCACAACTTACCCTCTACCCTAATTGATATTTTAGCTGATGATGATTTTTCACTTATAATTTGTCAACAGATTACAAACGAAATCAATCGTGGTGAACATAAGAAAGCTCTAGTAAAAGAGCCTCAAATCTTGGCTCCAATACCTCATCCTTCAAGTTTTAGAGATGCGTATGCGTTTCGTCAACATGTAGAAACTTCTCGGTTGAATAGAGGTTTGGATATGATTCCAGAATTTGATCAATTTCCTGTGTTCTATTTCTCTAATCATCAAGCTATTCAAGGTCCAGGAAAAATAATTGCCATGGAAAAACATTTCAATCGAATGGATTTTGAACTTGAAGTCGCTATTGTCATCAAAAAAGAAGGTATCAATATAAAAGCAGAACATGCAGATGAATATATTGGTGGTTTTATGATTTTGAATGATTTAAGTGCACGTGCGTTACAAATGGAAGAAATGAAACTGAATCTTGGTCCTGCAAAAGGAAAAGATTTCGCTTCGATGTTTGGTCCATATTTAGTAACACCAAACGAAATCGAAAAATACAAAGTTGAGCCTAAAGAAGGACATATCGGAAATTGTTATGATTTAGAAATGTCTTGTTCAGTCAATAATATTGAAGTTTCTCATGGAAATTTCAAAGATATGCATTGGACTTTCGCCGAGATTATCGAACGTATTTCGTATGGTGTCAAACTTTATCCTGGTGATATTATAGGGTCTGGAACGGTTGGTACAGGTTGTTTTCTTGAATTGAATGGAACTGGAAAACGTCAGAATCCAGCTTATAAAGAACAATGGTTACAACCAAATGATACTATCGAAATGTCTGTTACAGGATTAGGAAAATTAGTAAATTCTGTTCATCTTTATACCCAATAAACTCAACTTATGCAACATACAAAATCTTTTGAGCCAAATACAAGTCAATTTAATGACATTTTCAAACACGCTATTTCTCCACGTCCTATTTGCTTTGCAAGTACGATAGATAAAGACGGAAATGTAAATTTGAGCCCATTTTCATTCTTCAATATGATGGGACAAAATCCGCCTATTTGTGTATTTTCTCCACTTCGAAAAATGAGAGATGGATCGACAAAGCATACATTAGAAAATGTTTGGGAACACCCTGAATGTGTAATTAATATTGTCAATTATAACATGGTTCAGCAACAATCGTTGGCAAGTGTGGAATATCCAAAAGGTGTAAATGAATTTGTGAAAGCTGGTTTTACAGAATTACCTTCAGAGTTGGTTAAACCTCCTCGTGTAGCAGAATCTCCTGTTCAGTTTGAATGTAAAGTGCGTGAAGTAATTTCTGTTACAGATCAACCAGGTGCAGCTAATTTGGTGATTGCTGAAATTGTGCGCATGCATGTACAAGAGGATTTACTGGATGAAAATGATAAAGTTTCGCCTTATGATTTGGATTTAGTTGCTCGTATGGGAGGTGATTATTATTGCCGAGTTATTCCAGAATCGATCTTCGAAGTCGAAAAACCTACGCGTACAATTGGTTTGGGAATAGATCAACTTCCTGACGAAGTGAAAAATTCTAATTATTTAACAGGTAATAATTTAGGTCAATTAGGAAATGTAGAAAAATTACCTACAGATGAAATGATTCTTAATTTCAAGGAGCAATTGACAGAACGATTAGATATTCAAAAGTTTAAATCAGCAGAGGTTCGTCATCAAGTTGCTGCAAAACTTTTGGAACAAGGAGATGTAAATGGTGCGTGGTATTGGTTATTAATGAAAATTTAAACCATGAACAAAACTGCATTGGTTTTAGGAAGCTCAGGTTTGATTGGTTCTCTTCTCTTAGAAAAGTTATTCAATCATCCTGATTATTCTACTATTATCACAATTGTTCGAAAACCTCAACAAATTAATCATCCAAAATTGATTGAAATAGTTACTGATTTTAATTCGGATATTAATTTAGATGATATTGAAACGATTAATTCTATTTTTTCGTGCTTGGGAACAACACGAAAAAAGACGCCTGATTTAGATGCTTATCATAAAATAGAAGTCGATATTCCAAATCAATTTGCAAAACTTGGGATTCAAAAAGGGTTAACAAAGTTTCATTATATTTCGGCAATTGGTGCAAATGCGAACTCGTCCAACTTTTATTTAAAAATGAAAGGCGAAGCCGAAGAAACTTTGCAAAAGAATAATATCAAACAATTGTTCTTATATCGTCCATCTTTGTTGATAGGAAATCGAGCGGAATATCGTTTGGCTGAGAATATCAGTGCAAAAATTTTCCCTTTGATTAATTTCTTTTTACGAGGAAACTTATCTAAATATAAATCAATTGAAGCCGAAAAAGTTGCACAATCACTTCTTGAAAATGATTTACAATTAAACTCTGAAAAAGTTTCAGTTTTATATTACAACGAAATAATTAATTCAATAAATACAACACAATGATCATATTAGCCGTACTCTTACCTTGGTTATCATTCATTTTAAGAGGAAAAATAATACAAGGCGTTATTTGCTTAATCTTACAAATCACCTTAATTGGATGGCTGCCAGCTGCAATTTGGGCTGTTGCATCACTTTTGGACGGACGAAACAAAGCAAGAATCAAACAATTGAATAGATGATAAATCAATATAAAATAGCAAAAGATTCTATCAATTTGTACGTCACTTTAGAAATTAATCCTTCTAAAAGGAGAAAATTCTTTTTGTTCTTTTGCATTTTATTGATGATTTCAATTCCGATTAGTTTAATCACAATAATTGATTCGGAGCCGCAAAATTTCTTTGTTCCAATTTCTATAATCAGCTTCCTTATTTTCTATTTTATTATTCGATATTTTCTGTGGAATATTTATGGAAAAGAGAATATTATTATCAATAATAAGACAATTAGTTATAATCGAGATTTTGGTTTATATCAAACAAAATATTCTTCTATTAAGTATTCAAAATTAGATTTTGCAATTCAGAAAATTAAAAATGAAAATGATTTAGATGTTGGAGATTTAGTTTTCATTGATTATTTAGAAGATTCTCAATTACCAGAAGTTATTTTTCAGACTTCGATATTAATACCAATTAAAGATTTAAAGAAAATTCAACAAGAAATTGAATTGCATTTGTTTGATATTGACAAAGATAAATTAGCAAGGAATTATATTGTTTTCTCGCAAAATTGAAATAATTTTTAATAAAAAAGACAACTAATTAAGCTGTCTTTTTGCGTTATTTATGTTCATAATAATTTAAGATTTTATCTTCTTTCCCATCATTATTTTTATCACGATATTCTATCAACACCAGCGTATTTTCATCTACTTTTTGATATTTGTACACAGTTGTTATTCTTGTACCATTAGTTAAAATAAATTCGTTATTTCTTTTATTTACGATTTAATCTAGTAAATTCAATAATTATAGTGAGTTTTTTGAATAATTTTCGAGATAATTTAGCAGTATCAAAATTGAAAAGAAGATGAAAAAAATAATGGTTCTAATGGTTTGTAGTCTTTTGGTTTCTTTTGGAAATGCGCAAGAATATACAACTAACAATCTTATAATAAAACAAGGAAATAAAACATTTAACATTGATAAAGCTGAACAAACAATTACGCTTCGTCCTGAAGAGTTTAGTGTTGAATATCTAAATAAACCTTATCAAGAGAAGAAAAATCTGTTCTATGCTGCACAAGCTTTAGTTACTGATAGTTCGGCTGATGTTAATTTACAGGAAGGAATAAAAATAGAAAGCATTCCATATTTTGAATCTGGTAGTGGTTTTGCTACAGAAAAAAATCAAGTAATATATTATCCATTTTTATCGTATGATGGACATCAATATTTGTATTATATTTCAAATAATGAAAAACGTGTGGATAAAATTGGAACATCAGGAAATTGGGATATCTACAAATGGACATTAAAAGGTGTTTATCAATACGACGCTGAAATGGATTGGAATATTTACGACAACGATCAAGTACATATTGCTTTAATTATTGATCGAAATTTAGACGGAATTCTTCAAAAAGGTGAATTCTTTAACATTCATATTAATTTTAAGAAATAACAATAACCTATACCACAACCTACCTCAGCTTATGTGCGAACTAAAACAGTCTGCGGATTGTTTTAGTTTCTTTGATTCTACAAAAGACATTATATTAGCTCAAATAAACTCAACATCACAATATGTTAAAAAGTAACAGTGCTTTAAAAACTCTTTTTTTTCAACTTATAGTCATTATTTTATGCGCTATTAGTGGAATTGCTAATGCACAGGAAGTACTGATTAATTTTGAGAATCAATATAATAAAACGGCTCCTAATTCTATTGAACGATACGAAATAACCGGAAAATATGCGCAAGCTTTATTGTTTAATAATCAAAAAGAAAAAGCTTTCGCTGTTCTGAAACAAAATATTTCGAGCGCCGAAAAACTGAGTGATGGAAAATATGCTGCTTATTTACATGCTGTTTCTGCAATGAATAATCGTATTGATGATAATTTGAGTGCAACAAACTATAATTTGCAAAAAGCAATTTATTACAGCGGACGCACAACTGATTATTCAACAAAAGGATATGTTAAATATTGTGAAGGATGGTTGAATTTAAGAAACAATGAAGATTCTAAGGCTGTAAAAAATTTTATTGATGGGCTTAAATTTCTAGATAAAGCTACTATTACGCCAACTGTTCTTACACGAATGAGTTCTATTTATAACGAATTGACTGGAATTTATTCGAGATGGGATGATTACGAATTACAAGAAAAGTACAGCAAACTTGCTTTAGATGTAGCGCTTAAACAAAATAATCCTAATCTAATTTTTACTTCTTATATGTCGATTGGATACATGTATGAACAAAAATTTATGCAGAATGAAAAGAATATTTTTGTACGAGATTTAGCCGAAAAATATTATTCTAACGCAATTAATACGTATTATAAAAACAAAAATGAAATGGCTACCGCAACAGATTTGTCGTTTGTTGCTATTAATCTAGCCAATTTATATCTTCAGTTTTATCCAAAAAACTATCAAGGAAAAGTTATCAAATATGCCAATTTAGCCAAAGAAATAGGAGAACAAAATAATCAATCCGATCACGTTGCCGCTGCTAATGGTATTTTGGCGGAGTTATCTTTGCAAAATAACGAAGTTTCTACAGCAAAAAACTATTTACTCAATTCGCTTATCAAAGTCAATGAAAACACCGTTCCAGACAAAAATATTCTGCTTTCGCTGTATTTGAGTTTATCTGATATTGAAGATCGTGAAGGAAATTACAAAGAAGCCTTGCGTTATTATAAATTGTACACTTCCACTTACAAAGAAGTGTATGATAATGAGCAAGCGCAAATCAGCAAACGTTTGGAAGCTCAGTTTGATAAAGAACGTCAACAACAACAAATGATTCGTTTGCAATTAGAAGCCGAGAAAAAAGAACAACAAATTCAACTAATGCATTCGTTAGGAATTCAACAAGAACAAGAATTAGAAAATTCTAGATTAAGTGAAGAATTTCAACGTAAACAATTAAAATTAACTCGATTAGAATCCGATAAACGTTCTCAAGAATTAACGATTTCAGAACAAAATTTAAGGCTTTCTAAACTCGAAAATAAAAACAGAAAAGATGAATTGGTTAATTATATCACCGAGCTTAATTTCAAGAATAAATTAAACAAATATTATATTTTCTCCATCATTTTCTTTATTGCCTTACTTGGTTTATTGCTTTATGCTTTAAAACAACGTAACAAACATCTAAAACAGCGCGAAGAATTGTACAAGTTGGAAATAGAACAAGAACGTCAAAATTCTAAAATCTCTACGTTAACGGCGCTTCTTAATGGCGAAGAACAAGAACGCGCTCGTCTTGCACGCGATTTGCACGATGGTTTGGGAGGTTTACTTTCTGGAACAAAAATTCAGCTTACTCATCTGAACGAAAAAATTGACAATCATTCCAAAAAAGATATGGAAAAATCTATTCTGCAATTGGATAGTGCTGTTGATGAATTGCGTCGTGTAGCTCATAATTTAATGCCAGATTTGTTGTTGAAATATGGATTGGAAGAAGCCTTAAAAGAATACGCAATCCGCATGTCGAATGAGCAATTGGATATTGATGTTCAGTTTTTGAGTTATACCAATTCGCTCGACAAACAACATCAGTTATTGGTATATCGTATCATTCAAGAATTGGTTAATAATGCCATTAAACATGCGCATGCAACACAAATTATCATTCAATTTGTAGAAGATGAGAACAATTATTCTGTTACTGTTGAAGATGATGGAAAAGGTTTTGATATGAATAATACAAAATTGACGCAATCAGCAGGTTTACATAATATTCAATCGCGTGTTGAATTTTTAAAAGGACAACTAAATATACATTCAGAAATCGATTTAGGAACAAGTATAGAGTTCCAATTTCCTAAAATATAACTTATGATAAAAATAGCAATCACAGACGATCATCCTTTATTATTAGAAGGTTTGCGAAATATTTTGAGTAATCAACCAAGTTTACAAGTGGTCGATTGTTATGCTTCGTCTCAACAATTACAAGAAGCCTTAAAAACCACAGAAATTGATATTCTTTTGTTAGATATCAATTTATCGGATACCAATAGTATTGAATTGATTAAACCTTTCAAGAAAAAATATCCTGAAATGCACATTATTATGTTGAGCGTGCACAATGAATACGCTGTGATTAATAGTTGTTTGGAAGAAGGTGCATCTGGTTATATTCAGAAAAACGCTTCTGTTGACGAAATATTAGAAGGGATTAATTCTATTTTTGATGGAAAGAAATTTCTTTGTTCACAAACTAAAAATGTGATGAATAAGAAAGAAAAAGATGGTTTGAATACGATTCCGAAATTGACACGTCGCGAAAAAGAGGTTTTAATTGAAGCTGCACAAGGATTAACAACACAACAAATTGCAGATAAATTATTTATCAGTACACATACAGTTGACAGCCATCGTAAGAATTTGATCGAAAAATTTAAAACATCAAATTTAAGTTCAGCAATCACATCAGCCATAGAATATGGATTGATTTCAAAACCTTAAAAAATACCTATAAATAGGGATATTTTAATTCTAAAATTTTTATCAATTTTGAAAAAGAAATAACAACCTATATTTCAACCGACTAAACAACCCAAAATAAGATTACTAACCAATTCTTATTACCTTAACTACATCTATTGAAAAATCGCTTAGTTCTCTACTTAAGCGATTTTTTTTATATTACTAATTAACTAAAAGTCGTGAGCTCTTCCGTCTTTATTTTTGCAAAAAACTGAGAAATAGGAAGGTTAAAATTAGATCAAGTAAGTTTTCAAAACGATTTTTCATCTAAAATGTAAAAAAACAAGTATCCAGAAAGGATTCAACAATTTCTTAAGAAGAAACAGAATTTTTTATCTAGAAGTAAAATTGAAATCAAAAAACCAAACTTTCATAAAAATTTGGCTTATAATTTTATCGAAATAATTCTAAAATTTCGTCTACTGTAACCTTTCCAAAATAATCTGTTACATCAATAGAATTCAGAACTTTTGTAATTTCTTCTTCGTTATGTTTAACACCAATTAGTTTATTTTCTAAACCTTCAATCGGTTCTGAAGCGAAGAAATCACCAAATATTTTAGCTTTTTCAATTATTCCGCCTCGCTCTACATCCAAGTGAACTTCAATAAAACCTGCTGGAATTTTCTTTGCATTTTTGAAATTATATTTTGGTGAAAAACCAAAATTCCAATCCCATGTTTGGTATTTTTCTTCAATCAATTTCGCAATACCATTCAAATCTTCGATTGTTAAATGATAAATTGTCGCTCCTTCATTTGTTTCTAACATTTCATCAATCAACAAAGCTTTCAACTCGTCCGTCGTCATTTCATTTGGAAAATATTCGATCAAATTAATCACACGTGCACGATTAGATTTGATGGCTTTATCCACATATTTTAATGGATTAATTTTTAATGCATCGCCTAAAACTGACATGTCCGAATTAAAAAGTATCGTTCCGTGTTGAATCATTTTTCCATTACGAGCCAATTTTGCATTTCCACTAAACTTTTTACCATCAACTAACAAATCGTTTCTTCCTTCCAATTTTGCAGGAACATTCAAACTATTTAATAATTTGATGATAGGCTCGGTAAATGTTGAAAAATCCATAAAATCATTCTGTCCTAATAATGTGTGAAAAGAAAAATTTAGGTTCCCTAAATCATGATAAACAGCTCCACCACCCGACATGCGACGAACAACTTTGATATTATTCTCAGTCACATAATCCAAGTTAATTTCTGCCAATGTATTCTGAAATTTTCCGACAATTATTGACGGAGCATTGATATACAGCAAAAAAATATCTTCTGTTGGATAGTGGTACAATAAATATTCTTCTAAAGCTATATTGAAATACGCATCATGAGATGGCGAATCGATGATAATCATACAATTTATTTTTGCAAAGTTAGGAAGAAATTTATGGAATGAAAAAGAGACAACTTTCCTAAAAAAGTTGTCTCATCGCATTTATAATATAAACTATTAAAGAGAATATTAAATGTTTGTCATCATCTAAATCCCTGTAAATTTAATTCCTAAACTCATCCAAGTTGTTGGCAACGGAATGGCTCCAGCTTCGTTATACGTAGTATTAAAAATGTTTTGTGCATCAAAATAAATACTCAAATTATTTTTGAATGAATGATTAATTCTTGCATCAGTAATCCAATAAGATTTATATGATTGACGTGTATTATAACGATTCGCTAAACTTAAAGTAGTTCTTCCGATTGCATAATCTATTGTATTGATTAACTGATGTTTTAAACTTTCTATTTTATATTTAGAATTGTATTGATCATCAACATTTTTAAACTCAGGATCAAGATAAGAATAGCTCAAAGAAAATTTCAAACTCTGGTTCGCAGAAAGGTTTGCTAAATATGAAACCTTCGTATTAAATCCATGTGTTCTCAAATCTCCAAAATTTTGCGCTTGCCAAGGTTCATTAGATGTTAAACGTACCCAATCGATAAAATCTGTGATCGAACGATAAAAATAATAGGCATTAAACGTCCAATTTCTTTTGTTGTATTTGAAACCAATTTCTGTTTGAAATGCCTTTTCAGATTCAACATTTGCATTCCCTATATTTCCTGGTCGTTGATCCAAATATAAATCTGTAAACGAAGGAATTCGCTGGCTTGTACCTGCATTTACCATTAATTTCAAGTTCGAATTTACCGCATAACTCGCATCAATTCCTGGAAATGCTTGCCAACCATATTGAGAATTATAGTTAACATACGTTCCTATATTTACATTCAGTTTTGGTGTAACATCCGTTTTATATTCTGCATAAAATCCTATATTATCGCGTGTATGATTTTTGATACTAGTTGATGAAATTTGCTCATTTCGGTATTCAACTCCTATTCCAATTTGATCTTTATTCAATTGATAGGTCGAATTTACTTCTCCCGAAATAGAATTTGAGTAATGCAGAGAACGTGCTTTACTCAAATCATTTTTATAATAGCGATAATCATCAAAATTGTAACGATAACTCACACGTGGTGCTAACGAAATTCGATCCGATAATTTATGTTTTGACTGAATGTTAACTAATGTTGTTTCAATCAATTCTTTCGAATTTTTATCACCAGGCGAAGCATAAAAACCATTTGCTCCAAATCCATTTTTTACATAACCATACGAAGCAACTAAACTATTGGCATCATCAAACTGAAAGTTTCCTTGATAATACAATTTATTGTTCTCGTAAGCCGTATTGTATCGGTATCCATTTCCCCAATCATGGCTCACATACAACTGATGTTGATGCGTATCTTTTGCCAAATTCGCACCAAGTTGCACACCTCTACTTGTGTAGGTGTCACCTGTATCTTCGGTATCTTTCTTAAAATTTGTTCCAAAATAGGTATTCGCATAAACGCCCGTTTTCTTTGGTTGACGCGTGACAATATTAATAACACCTGTCAAACTATTATTTCCGTAAACACGAGCAGCCGGACCACGTACCACTTCAATTCTGTCAATCGCTTCTAGGGGAATGGGAAGATTTAACGCATTATGAGCTGTTTGATGATCCATAATTTTTACTCCATTCAACAAAATCAATGTTTGCTCAAAACTTCCGCCATCCATCGAAATATCAGCTTGCGTTCCAAACGGTCCTCGTTGACGCAAATCTATTCCAGATGCATACTGCAACACATCCTGTAAAGAACGTGCAGGTAATTTGTTTATTTCTGATTTACTTAACACATAAATGTTTCTATTTTCTTTAGAAAGTGGCGTATTCAGACGGTTATCTAAAATAGAAACTTCACCTATTGCAATGGTATCATTCGCATTTTGTGCAAAAATACTTTGTGCAGCTAAACACAATACCATAGTAATCTTCTTCATTTTTGACTAATTATTTAATTAATTGAGTTAAATCTGATGCGAAAGTAGTACCTTTCCGACCTGTCATAATATACCAGTTTACAGATAATGAATAGTCCGGCTGAAATACCATACAAAAGTTTTATCAAAATCGAACGCAATTCGGATACACCGATTTATCTTCAATTAGCGAATCAACTGGCTAAAGCTATACAATTAGGCTATATTCCAAGTGGAACAAAATTACTTGGAACGAGGCAATTAAGTGAGATTTTAACACTTCATCGCAATACAATTGTCAATAGCTTTCAAGAACTTGAAGCCCAAGGTTGGATAGAAATCGTTCCAAATAGAGGAAGTTATGTATTGAGTCACGCCTCTCAACAGTTTCAGAAAACGATTGTTCCAAAACAGTTTTCAATCAATTTGTATCCTGATAGAACGGGTTTTCAATTTGAACAATCGATACTTTTGGATAATCCGTACGAAAATTTTAATCAACGATTATATTTAACAGATGGATCAATCGATCATCGGTTAGCAGAATTAAAACTTCCTGCTAAATTATATTCAGCTATTTTAAAACGAAAAACTTCAATTTCAAAAGTAAATCATTCCAAAAATGATTATTTTTTAAAGAATTTAGCGAATTATCTCAATTTAACACGAGGTTTACATATTTCGAAAGAAAATATTTTGGTAACGAGAAGTTCGGAAATTTCACTTTTTTTAATTGCTGAAATTCTACTAAAACAAAATGATTTTGTCGCTGTCGCAAATTTAAGTTACTATAAAAGTAACATGATTTTTCAGACACAATTTGCTAAAATCAAACAAATAAAAACGGATCAATTTGGAATTGACACCGATGATTTAAGAAGATTATGCGAGCAATTTCCGATACGAATTGTTTACGTTACACCGCATCACCATTATCCTACAACGGTTACATTAAGTTCGCAAAGAAGAGTTGAATTACTACAACTTTCGCAGGAATTTGGTTTTGCAATTGTGGAAGATGATTACGATTTTGATTTCCATTACAGCAATCATCCAATTTTACCTTTGGCAAGTTCGGATCAAAATGGAATGGTTCTTTATACTGGAAAATTTGGTCATTACCTTGCACCAGGTTACCGAATTGGATTTATTGTAGCACCGAAAAATCTAATTCTTGAAGCGAAGAAACACTTATCAATTCTTGATCAACAGGTTGATCCATTTATCGAACAAGTTTTAGGTGAAATGATTAGTGAAGGTGAAATAAATCGAATCCTAAAAAAACATCGTAAAACCTATCGAGAACGACGCGATTATTTTTGTCAGAAATTGAAAACGGAATTAAATGATTTTATCAGTTTTACTAGTCCAAATGGAGGTTTAGCTGTTTGGATTAATTTTAATCAACCTATAAATTTAATGGAATTAAAACGAAATTGTTTAAAAAATGAATTGTTTATTCCACAAACAATTTTATATCAAACCCAACATCAAACTGGAATTCGCCTTGGATTTGCGCATCTAAATTTTGAAGAAATAGATGAAGTAATTTCAATTTTGAAACAAGAAATCACAAAAAAAGCTGAATAAATTTCAGCCTTTATATTTTTATGTAGGATTAATTACAATTAATCTAAAATCAATGTAATAATTAATTCCTATAAAATAAATCAACGCTAAAAAAGCATAAATTATAAATTGTTTTGATAGTCTGATTTTGAATTTTTTTAGCATAATTCCAACCAAAAAATTAAGTATAATCAACTGTAAAACAACTAAAAATGAATACTGAATTATAAAATACATAACACTAGAAAAATTTACAATACGAATTGAACCATAACTTTTGTAGGATTCGTGAAGAAATAATACTAAACAACTTACAAAAGAAACAATAAAACTAAATAGTACAGAAATTAAAAATGTTTTAAGTATTGGTTTCATTATTTTTTATCTCTCAACTTGAATGTCCACGTAAACTGAAACTCTGAAACAATATCTCCTTCCTCGTCTACGCCTCTACTTGTCACATTTAGCGATACACCTTTCTTCGTTTCGATCGCTTCTTTTATAGCTGCGTCTATTTTTTCTCCATCTTCGCAAGTAAACACAATTTTACCAATAGCTTTTTTCAAATACTTCGATTGCATTCCCAAAACCAACATCGATATATCTTCACCTGATTTAGAAATCTTAGCATTTGCCATCAAACCAGAAGAAAATTCTGCTGCCATTCCTTGCACCGCCCAAAACATACTTTTGAACGGATTTTGATTAAGGAATCCATATTTTACTCGTATCGAAACTTTATTTTCTTCCCACGATTCCAAACGAACTCCAGCAATCCACGCAATCGGAATTTGAGTTGTCAGTATATTTTTAAAAAATTCTTTGTTCATATTCTCATTATATCAAAAAGGGTTAATATAATAAAAGTAAATGTTTTATTTGATTTTCTTCAATTATTGAAGAAATTAATTCTAAAGTTATTTATTCATTACGCCTTATTCTACTAGGAGGAGAAGATGCAATTCATCGATATTTAGAGCGCAAAAAAGTAATCAAAAAACTCTTGTCTTTCATTCTCGACTTTAGATTATAAATAATGATATCGTTCTTCTATCACCGTATATCAATCAGGAATAGTAATTCGTCAATTAATTTATTTTTTTACTATTAAAACTCCTCTCTTTGGCAAAAAAAGATGAAAAAAAACATTTTAATTTCCGCGTTTAGTTTATTGACTACTTTCTTGAATGCACAAAATAAAATTGGAGGTCAATTAAAAATGGAATATGTTCCATTTTCCAATTATATACGTCCAATAGATAGTTTAAAAACAGATTCTAAAAGCGATTTCAAAAAAGCAGAAGTGAGTTTGAAAATTCCTTTATATACGAAAGAATTGAAAGATGGAAAATATAGCAACTGGTCTTTGCTATTTAGTACTGCATATGCAAGAATGAACAATAAAAATTATGAAGAACAATTATTTCCTTCAGAAATGTTGAATACTCAAATTGGTTTACAATACTTTTCACCTATTAGTTCTCATGGTCTATTTTGACAATGGCTTCAGTAGGTATTTACACTGATATGGAAAATATATCTACCGATGATATTTTGGGTCAAGGAGGTGTTTTATTTATTAAACATTTTAATCCAAAATTAGCTTTAGGGTTAGGACCTGTATTATCGAATAACTTTGGAGTTCCTATGGTAATGCCAGGAATTTATTTTGATTGGAAAACTGGAGGTGACAAATTCAATGTGAATATTAATTTTCCAGAAGGTGTAGAAGCAGGTTACCAAATGACAACAAACTTTGCTTTGAAAAGCGTGGTAAATCTTAGTGGAATGGTTGCTGAAAGATCCAAAGAAGGCAAATCATTATTAGTAGGTTATCAGCAAGTTGTTGCTGGTTTACGTCCTGAAATAAAATTGAGTAATTCGCTAAAACTCCAATTAACAGGAGGAACGACTTTGGTACGATCTTTTTCTGAAAATGAAAGAAACTTAAAGAGTCTTTTTAGAAAGAAGGAAATTGCAGATCCTCGTTTTTCGACAACCTTTTATTCTGCGCTGAGTTTACGTTGGAACTTACCTTAATCACATAAAACAGCCTCAAAATTTATTGAGACTGTTTTTATTTACTAATTAATTTTTTATAAACAACTTGATTAAGTAACTCATCCTTTTTATTCCTAGAAATAGGAAGTTCATGTTTGCCAATATAAATTCGACCTCCAGAAATTATCTCTATATGTGTAACATTCACTAAGAAAGATTTATGTATTCGAAAAAAATGATTCATTGGTAAAGATTCTTCTAATACTTTCATGGTTTGGTGAATTAGAATAGATTTATCTTTGAAATGTAGTTTTACATAATTTTGCATACTTTCTACATACAGAATATCTACCCAAGAAATTTTGGTAAAAGTATCTCCTTGTCGTACATATAGAAAGGGATCATTGAGAATAGTTCCATGCTTTATTTTTTCGTTAAGTAAAAATATTTGATAAGCTTTATTAACAGCTTGATAGAATCGGTTGAATGCAATTGGTTTTAGTAAATAATCAACTACTTGCAATCGAAATCCTTCAAGAGCATATTCGGAATAAGCGGTAGTGAAAATACAAAGTGGTGGATTTTCGATTTGTTCCAAAAATTCGAGACCAGAAAGATAAGGCATATTAATATCCAAAAAAATTAGATCAATTGTGCTTTCTGTAACATATGTAGTTGCTTCTAGAGCTGTTGAACAAGTTTGTATAATTTCTATAAAATCAATTTGTTCCGCCATATCTTTGATATGCTGACGAGCCAAAGGTTCATCATCAATAATCAAGCATTTCATTTTTCTTGAAATTAGATGTGTTGTAGTCATGTTGAAGATAAATTAATAGTTAAATAGACTTTATATAATTGTCCATTTTCAGTAATATTTAATTGATAAGTTTCAGGATAAATTAAATTTAGTCGCTTTTTTACATTTTGTAATCCAATTCCACCTACACTTTTAGATTGAATAGGAATTTTAGCATACGTATTTTCGATACTCAAATGAATTTGATTGTTATTTTCGTTAAAGTTTATTTTGATAAATCCTTTATAATCGGGAACTCTACTTACATGTTTAAATGCATTTTCTATAAAAGGCACCAATAACAAAGGAGCAATCATCGCTTTTTTATTCATTATGGTGAATGAAGTGGAAACATCAATTTCATTGCCCCAGCGTAATTTTTCTACATCAATCAAATCCTTTAAATACTGAATTTCATTCTCTAACACGACTTCGTTTTTGTTGCATTCATAAAGTTGATAACGTAAAATATCCGAGAATTTAAGTAGTAAGAATGAAGCTAGTTCGGTATCCTTTTTCAATAAAATATGAATATGATTCAATATGTTAAACATCACATGAGGATTAACCTGATCTTGTAATAATTTGAGTTGATTTTCTAAATGATCTTGTTGAAGTAAAATATGATCACGCTCAATTTTTCCATGTTCTTGATAAAAACGAATTCCACAAGCAGTACCAATTATTAATAAAGATGCAGGTGTCGTACTTCATGACTTCG
>NZ_DICC01000006.1:0-10186 GCF_002415215.1 Empedobacter sp. UBA5036 | reverse complement strand
ATACTAAAATTAAAACTAAAATAATTATACTTAAAGACTACGAAGTCATGCAGTACGACATTGGCAGGCTTAGAATGACATCAATCAAATTGTTTTTAAATAAAAAACCAAATTGTCAAGCTGAATTCAGTTCAGCTTCTTATTATCGTCAGTCAGAGTGGCGTTTGCAAAACGTTGTATCGAAGACTTAGACGATAAATAACGAATTATAAAAACCCAACGATTTAGAATCGAAATGACAACGAATTTGAATTAGAAAAGAGGATGAAGAAACCGGCATTAATACTCTCACGTTAAGAAAATGTTTGAATAACGTTAAAAAGGTTTTAGCCCGTAGCGTTTTTAAAATCTTTAGTGAAATGAGAATATTTTTAGTAGAGAGGTTTACAGCCAAGTCTTGCTTGTGACGAGTCTGCCGAAGTATTGATAAGTTAGAATTATACATATAAAATTACATTGTTTTTTAATAAGCTCGGATATTATTTTTAATATATAGTATAATAATATTCATTATTTGTTTTAAAATAGTATATTTGTAAACTAAATATTGTATATGAATTTCCAATTAATCAAAGATGTAGTTGATTTAATAGAAGAGTTTGAAAAAGAAAATACGTGTAATGCTAATGCTTCTATTGATGATTTTAAAAAGTGGATTATTTTAAATAATCATCTAGAAAGTTCTTGTGATGTTCCTCATTGGATCGGAAAAGAGAAAATGAGATCGCCTGAAAGTGTTATAAGTACATTACTTGTTCATATGAATAGGTATGCGAAAAGTTATTCAAAATCTGCTATTATAGGATCGGATTTTTCATCTCAAGAAGATTTTATTTACTTAATCAATTTAAAGGCATTTGGGGAGATGACAAAAATGGATTTGATAAAGAAAAATGTGCATGAAAAACCAGTAGGGATGCAAATTATAAATCGATTAATTGCTAAAGGTTGGGTAGATCAAGCTTCATCTGAGCTGGATAAAAGAAGTAAAGTTATTCAAGTTAGTTCAGTAGGTTTAGAAGTTCTTGAAGAACAAATGGATAAAATTAGGCTTGCGACACAAATTGTAGCAGGTAATTTAACTTATGTTGAAAAAATGGAATTAATAAATCTACTTCATAAACTCGAAGAATTTCATCAAGCAATCTATGAAAAGAATTTTGAAACAGAATCTCTATTAAAAGAGGCTTACAAACATATTAATTAAATACAACTAGTATGAAAAAGAGTATATTTTTCTTTCTACTTATCTGTTGTTCGTTGTTTTGTTTTTCGCAAACGAAAACGTATCAATTGTCCAGTCATATTTTAGATAACTCTACAGGAGAACCTGCACCATCTGTTTCAGTTACATTAGAGAAAATGAATGTGGACAATTCGTGGACTAAGGTAAGTACACAAATAACAGATAAAGATGGTAGAATAGGGAATTTTTTACCTTATGGTCAGAATAATGACGGTGTTTATAAACTCGTATTTCATATTGAATCTTATTTTGATAGAAAAAAATTGCAAACATTTTATCCTTTTATCGAGATTGTTTTTCGTATTAAAGGGAATAAGCATTTTCATGTACCATTGACTGTATCTCCTTATGGTTATTCTACATATAAAGGAAGTTAAAAACGAGATATGAAAAAAAGAATAGCCATTATTGGATCTGGATTTTCTGGTTTATCAGCTGCTGCTTATACAGCAAAAGAAGGACACGAAGTACATGTATTTGAGAAACATAATCAGCCAGGCGGAAGAGCAAGACAATTAAAAACAGAAGAAGGTTATGTATTTGATATGGGACCTAGTTGGTATTGGATGCCAGATGTTATACAAGATTTCTTTGAGGATTTTGGTTATACTACTTCTTCTTTTTTTGAATTGATATCGTTAAATCCTCAATTTGAGATGATTTTTTCGGATGAAAAAATAGATGTACCTGAAAATTTTGAAGCACTAAAAGAAACCTTCGAAAAAATAGAGAAAGGTGCTGGTTTTCAATTAGAAAAATTTATGAAATCTGCCAAATTCAAATATGAAGTAGGAATGAAGGATTTTGTACATAAAACTTGTGCCAATTGGAGTGAATTTATTTCTCTTAAAATTGCTAAAAGTGCATTGAGATTAGATTTACTATCTAATTTTAGAGCCTATGTTGCACGGTATTTTAAAGATAAGAAATTGAGAGCTTTAATGGAGTTCCCCGTAATATTTTTGGGCGCATCTCCTGAAAAGATTCCTGCATTGTATAGTTTGATGAATTATGGCGGTTATGTATTAGGTACTTATTATCCTAAAGGAGGTTTTTATCAGCTGGTATTAGCAATGAAAAAAGTAGCAGAAGAACAAGGGGCGCACTTTCATTTTAATTGTAATGTTGATAAAATAAATGTAAAAGATAAAAGTGTAAGTTCACTTGTAATAAATGGTGAAATCTATGAATTTGATGAAGTGATTGCTTCTTCTGATTATCATCATACAGAAACACTTTTGAACGCAGAATATAGAAATTATACGGCTGACTATTGGGAAGAAAGAACATTTGCTCCATCTTGTCTGATTTTTTATCTTGGTTTTAATGAAACTATTCCGCATTTAAAACATCATACACTATTCTTTGAGCATGAATTAGATCTACATATAGATAGCATATACGAAAAGAAAAGATGGCCTGAAAAACCTTTGTTTTATGCTTGTTGTCCATCAAAAACTGATCATTCTGTTGCACCAGAAGGGAAAGAAAATTTGTTTTTGCTAATGCCGATTGCAACAGGAATAGATGACAATGAATTTGTGCGTCAGAAGTATTTAATGGAAATGCTTTCACGATTAGAAAAGCATACAGGTGTTGTAGATTTGCAATCTAAAATTGACTTTAAAAGAAGTTATTGTGTCAAAGATTTTGTGTCAGATTATAATGCTTATGGTGGTAATGCTTATGGATTGGCTAATACACTTAATCAAACAGCAGTATTAAAACCTAAAATAAGAAATAAAAAGCTAAAAAATTTATTTTATACCGGTCAGTTAACTGTTCCTGGACCAGGAGTTCCTCCCTCTATTATATCCGGTAAAATAGTGGCCAATGAGATCAACAAAATAAAAAAGTAATTCTATATGAAACAATTATTTGATGAGCTTTCTTATTCGGTGAGTAAGATGACAACTCAAAAATATAGCACAAGTTTTTCTTTGGGTATTCTCGCTTTAAAACCTTCTATTCGATCAGCTATTTATGCGATTTATGGTTATGTAAGGTTGGCAGATGAAATCGTAGATAGTTTTCATGGATATAACAAAGAGAAGCTTTTAAAAAGATTGAGAAAAGAAACTTTATATGCATTAAATGAGAGGATATCGCTTAACCCCATCTTACAATCATTTCAAGAAACTGTAAATTATTATAAGATTGATAAAGAACTTATCGATCAATTTTTGAGTAGTATGGAAATGGACTTGCAACAAATAGAATATGACTCGGACTTATACAAAACCTATATTTTAGGTTCTGCTGAGGTAGTAGGACTCATGTGTTTACAGGTTTTTACAGATGGTAATAAAGATAAGTATGCAGAATTAAAACCTTATGCGATGAAATTGGGCTCTGCTTTTCAGAAAATTAATTTTCTTCGAGATTTGAAAGAGGACTATCATATTTTGGGAAGAACTTATTTTCCGAATGTGGATATAAGTGGTTTTGATAATAAGATAAAATACGCAATTGAAAAAGAAATAGAAGAAGAATTTGATGAAGCGTTGATTGGGATTAAAAAACTTCCAGCTTCTTCAATTTTTGGTGTTTATCTAGCATATAAATACTATCTTTCTTTGTTTAAGAAGATCAAAAAAAAATCATCCAAAGAAATTTTAAATGGAAGAATTAGAATAGCTAATTCTGAAAAAGTTTTTGTTGCGTTTAAAAGTTACATAAGATATAAAGCTGCTTGGTTATGATTAAAATGTTAGGGTTTCTCATGGTGGGATTTTTAGGTTTTATAAATCACACTGAGGTAGTTCTAGAAGAGCTAAGGGCTAATTATGCTAAGTTATCTAATGACAAAGAATTATGTGCAAATGTAATAGTTGAATTGGACGATATAAAAAATAAATCTGCTATTTATTTGGGTTATTTAGGTGGTGCTCAAACAATTAATTCCAAGCATGTGTCTAATCCATTAAATAAGCTTAAAACTTTTAATAAAGGTAAAAAGAATATAGAGGAGGCTATACGTATAGAACCTGAAAATTTAGAATTGAGGTTTATTAGATTATCAGTACAAAAAAACGCACCCTCATTTTTGAACTACTATTCAAAGGTTGAAGAAGATACGCAAATTTTATCAGAAAACAGGCGTAAAATAACGTCTATAAATTTGCGTAGAAATATTGAAAAAATTTTAAACGAATAAGTGATGAAGTACCGTTTGTATAGAGAACAACAGTTGTATTGTGATATTGATACAGCTTGGCAATTTTTTTCTTCTCCAATGAATCTTTCGGAAATTACACCTAAAGATATGGCTTTTACAGTTTTGTCAGAAGATCAGGATCAGCCAATTTTTGAAGGTATGCTCATCGATTATAGTGTGTCACCGCTATTGGGTATTCCTTTGAAATGGCAGACAAAGATTATTCAAGTAGAGCATCAGAAAAGTTTTACAGATTTTCAACAAAAAGGTCCATATAAATATTGGAAACATTTTCATGAATTTATTCCCAATGAAAAGGGGATTTTAATGAAAGATACAGTAGAATATGAGCTTCCTTTTGGAGTTTTGGGAAATATTGTTCATTCTCTTTTGGTGAAAAAAAAATTGAATAAAATATTTGATTATCGTCAGCACGTATTAAAGAAATTATTTAATAAGTAGGTGTATGAATTTATTTTTGGTGTTGCTAGTATTTGTGCTTATGGAGCCTGTTACATGGTTTATTCATAAATATGTGATGCATGGATTTTTATGGTTTCTCCACAAAGATCATCATGACCATAGCCATAAAGGATCAGTTGAAAAAAACGATTATTTTTTTGTGATATTTGCGATTCCGACTATTGCTTTGATGTATTTTGGTTCGCTCAATAGTTATAATTACTTATTTTTTGTTGGGGTAGGAATTATGCTTTATGGTATGGCGTATTTTTTTGTGCATGATGTTTTTATTCATCAACGACTGAATTATTTTAAGCGAATAAAGAATCCGTATTTTCTTGCTCTTCGTAGGGCTCATAAACAACATCATAAGCATCTAAATAAAGATGATGGAGAATGTTTTGGGTTTCTATATGTTCCTTTCAAGTATTTTAAAATGTACTTTAATTCTGCGCAAAAATGATGTCTTATACTTATATTTTGATTTTATTTTTTACAATAATCATTTGTTTCATATCATCCTTTGACTCTCGTATTCTTTTTAACCGTCATTTTGGTTCATTTATAAAAGCTGCATGTGTAGTAGCTATTCCATTTATAGCATGGGATATTTGGTTTACAGCTAAAGGAGTGTGGTGGTTTAATACAGATTATACACTTGGTTTTTTTATAGGAGGTCTACCTTTAGAAGAATGGTTGTTTTTTATTTGTATACCATTTTCCTGCATATTTACCTATTTCTGCTTTGATAAATTTTTTAAATTAGATTGGCTTTCCTGTTTTAATAACCTGATTGTTTTTTTTAGTGTGATTGTTTGTTCAATCGTCGCTTTACTTTATTATGATAGAATTTATACCCTATTAACAGCTGTTATAACATTGGTTGTTTTACTGTACTTTCACTTTGTTCGTTGTGTAGATTGGATAGGAAAAGCTTCGTTTGTTTTCACTATTCTTATGCTTGGTTTCTTTCCTGTAAATGGTATTCTAACAGGTACAGGATTAGAGTCGCCAATTGTAAATTATAATCCTGATGATTTTTTGGGAATCAGAATGGGAACTATACCAATAGAAGATGCTGTGTATGGATATACGCAATTTCTTTTAGTTCTCTATTTTTTTAAACAATTTAAATCAAAATCTCATGAAAATGAAAAATAAAATACTATTGAAAACAGCTTGTATAGGATTGTTAATATTTTCCAATTCATGTTCCTCTATTCCTAAAAAGGCAGAAGCTGTTCGAAATTTTGAAGTTGATCGATATTTAGGTACTTGGTTTGAAATCGCTCGTTTAGATTTTCGTTTCGAGAAAAACTTGGATAATGTCTCCGCTAACTACACTTTTGATAAAAAAGGAAATCTGGTGGTTTCAAATAGCGGATTTAATAAGGATAAACAAGTATGGAAGCAAGCTATAGGTAAAGCAAAATTTAGAGACGGTAAGCAAATAGGAAAGCTAAAAGTAAGCTTCTTTGGACCTTTCTATGCTGGATATAACGTAATTGCTTTGGATGAAAACTATCAATATGCATTGGTTATAGGTAAAAATCTAAATTACTTATGGATTTTGTCTCGGACGAAAGATATTCCAGATAATATTAAAACAAACTTTCTTGCATTAGCTTCAGAAATTGGTTATGATATATCCAATTTGATTTGGGTAGAACATAATCGAAATGATAATCCATTTTTAAATGAAAAATAAAATTTCCATTTTTTGGTTTCGAAGAGATCTTCGTTTAGAAGATAATGTTGGGCTGTACCACGCTCTTTCATCTGGAGTTCCTGTGTTACCTATTTTTATTTTTGATGAAGGTATTCTACGACAACTGGATGATAAGAAAGATAGGAGGGTGGATTATATTCATCAAGCGCTTCAAAATATTAATGATCAATTAAAATCCTTTGGGACAAGTCTCCATGTATATTATGGTGATCCTTTCAAAATTTTTCAGCAACTTTCAACAGAGTTTGCTATTCATTCTATATTTTGTAATCGTGATTATGAACCTTTGGCAATTAAAAGAGATACTTCGATTTACAATTATTTTAAGTTATATAACATTTCGTTTAAAGCATTTAAAGATCAAGTAATTTTTGACAAGAAAGATATTTTAAAGAAAGATAGTTCTCCTTATACAGTATATACGCCGTATGCAAAAAAATGGAAACAAATTTTGAAAACAGAAGATTATAAATGTTATAAGCCTGATTACAGTAAATTTTTGAAAACAGAATTCAAAACGATTCTTTCACTGAAAGAAATTGGTTTTTTAAAAACATCAATTTTATTCAAACAGCCAAAGCTAGATAAGGAAATTATTCAAAATTACCATAAATATAGGGATCATCCTGCTTTACAATGTACGACCCAATTAGGTATAGCTCTAAGATTTGGAACGATTAGTGTACGAAAATGTGTTGCGTTAGCGATAGAGCTAAATGAAACATGGCTAAATGAATTAATTTGGAGAGAATTTTTTATGCAAATACTCTATCATTTTCCATATGTTGTTCACCAACCTTTTAAGGCTAAGTATAATTCTATTAAGTGGAGGAATAATGAGCAGGAATTTAAGCTATGGTGCGATGGGAAAACAGGTTATCCTATTGTAGATGCAGGAATGAGAGAGCTTAATCAAACTGGTTTTATGCATAATAGAGTAAGAATGATAACAGCAAGTTTTTTATGCAAACATTTACTCATAGATTGGCGTTGGGGAGAGGCTTATTTTGCATCAAAACTAAACGATTATGATTTGTCTGCAAATAATGGTAATTGGCAATGGGTTGCTGGATCAGGATGCGATGCGGCACCTTATTTCAGAGTCTTTAATCCAACTCTTCAGACAGAGAAATTTGATAAAGAATCTCTTTACATTAAAAAGTGGGTATCAGAATTTGAAACTGATGATTATCCTTCTCCTATAGTTGCTCATAATTTTGCTCGAAACAGAGTTTTAAGCATTTTTAACGAAGCATTCAATAAGTAAAATGAAAGAATAATAATGATTTAAAATATTAAACGATTATAATATATTTTTCCACATTTTCTGCTTTTGAAGAATTAATATCAAAACTTCACTACAAGGTATCTACATCCATACTGAAATTTCAAGCTGGATTCAATTAAGCACCTTATTGTCTTTAGTAAAAGTGAGGTTTGTAAAAACTTTCTATCAAAGATTTAGATTAAAAATAATGAATAATAAAAACACTTAAGGACAAGAGTATTTTGATTGTTATAAAACAATTATAAATATTTCCGATTTGTAAATGTTGTAATGCATTAATATACAAATTTCATTTAAATTGTAAATAGAGTTGCATGTTTATACATTTTTTTAAAATATTTATTAAAAAAAATTAGTAACCATAAAAGTAAATAAATTGAGTAAAAAAGGAATATTATTAGTTAATTTAGGATCACCTAAATCTACATCCGTAAATGACGTAAAAGAATATCTTGGAGAGTTTTTAATGGATGAAAGAGTTATTGACTATAATTGGATTCTAAGAACACTTTTAGTAAAAGGAATAATTCTAAATACAAGACCATCAAAATCCGCAGAAGCTTATGAGAAAATTTGGACAGATGCGGGATCTCCTTTAATAGTCATTACTGAAAAAATAAAAAATAAATTACAAAATATTGTTGATATTCCTGTTGAAATAGGAATGAGATATGCTGAACCTAGTATAGAAAATGGAATTTCTAAACTAGTTGAGAAAGGAGTCAATAAGATTGTACTATTTCCATTGTATCCTCAATATGCTATGAGTACAACAGAATCTGTAGTAGAGAAATCAGAAAAAGTAAGAAAAGAAAAATTTCCATTTGTTAAAATAAATTATGTGGAACCATTTTATAATAAAGATATATATATAGATTGTCTTGTTGAAAGCATAAAAGACAAGTTTTCGAATGATTATGATGGGCTGTTATTTTCTTACCACGGTATCCCAGAAAGACATATTTATAAAACAGATCCTACAAGGACTTGTAATTTAAGTGACTGTTGTGATAGAGAATTTAATCCAAGTCATCAATTCTGTTATCGTCATCAATGTTTTGAGACAACAAAAAAAGTGATAGAAAAATTAAATTTATCTCGCGAAAAAACAATTGTTTCATTTCAATCTAGACTAGGAAAAGATAAATGGATTGAGCCATATACAGATTCTACTTTAAAAGTTTTACCATCAAAAGGAATAAAAAAATTGGCAGTTGTTTGCCCTGCATTTGTATCTGATTGTTTGGAAACTCTAGAGGAAATAGCAATGGAAGGAAAAGAAATATTTATTGATAATGGGGGAGAAGCTTATGAGTATATTTCTTGTCTAAATGATAATGATTCATGGATACATGTAATCAAAACTTTATGTGAAGAAAAAATAGATGATTTTTATTTATTATAATCTTAAACATTTAACAATTATAGATTAAATTCAAATATTCTACATAGACTTTTAATTGTTAAAAGTGATTCTATCAGTTATTAGTATGCTATTAAGCTAATAGATCTAAATTTTGCATATAAGATTCTTAAAATGTTTTTAAAAGATTAGCTATTTACAGAGAAGTGTATATAAATCAAAAATATTAATATAAGAATGGTTCTGTTATAAAGGATTTATAATAGAACCATTTTCATTTTTTACAAAACAATTGCTAAGCGCAAAGCGAAAGAAATTTATATATCAAATTGGTATATAGTTTCAAGAACAATGTTTATTATTGTTGTTCTTATAGTTTGTTATTTACTTCTGGCAAAATGGAATGGGAGAAACTATAATGCAGGGTTATTATTGTTGTATTTCATCACTTCGTAGACAATAAATATAATTATTTTAGTATTGATTTCAGTATTTCATATGGAGTTTTTCCTTTAAATGATCCATGTGATCTATTGAAATTTAGCTGGTGTTTTCCAGGGGATTGATATCAATCACGCATCTGTTTATGATATTCATTTTTTGAATGATATAAATCTCAACTATGCGATCAGTTTATGATTAGACGCAATTATGCAAAGACTTTTGAAAGGTTTAAAACCAGAATTCCAGCTAAAATTACTGCACTAATAGTGATTCAGTACATTAATAAAATTACTTTAATTGAAATATTAAAAATCTAAAAACTCAAATTATTTAAAATTCACAAGGGGTTTTTTAAATAGTTTATTGTTTTTATAAAGATGCTTTATTATCATTTTAAGAAAAAATGGCACTTTAATTGATTTATGTCATAATAAATTTATGTATAATATAAATAAATAACAATAAAGCTATAAGTTTTTGTAATCTTCCCTAAAAAA
>NZ_DICC01000079.1:0-6879 GCF_002415215.1 Empedobacter sp. UBA5036 | reverse complement strand
AACTAAACTGTAAAATAAGGAAGTACACTAAAAATAAATTATCCATCCCTACAGATGAAGCTGTTATGAAATCCGTATATTTGGCTGTGAGAGAAGCAACTAAAAAATGGTCTATGCCAGTAAGAAACTGGAGAGTTATTATTGATCAATTTTTAATCCTATATCAAGAAAGGGTTAGACTCTAAAAAGTAGAACCTAACCCAAGCTTAATTTTTGAACTTACACTCTTTAAGAGACAGTCCTTTTTTAGGAAAAATTATAAATGAATCATTTATTTAAAATCATAATTTCTCCTCGCCCATTTTTTACTTGGTTCAATCCATTCATCAAGAGCTTTATAAAGAAAACCATGCTTTAAGCCATTATTTAATTCAATTTCTTTGAAATGATTGATTTTATTGATTGAATTTTCTTTACGTTTTATAGCTGAAACGCCAAATGCATCAGACTTCTCGTAAATGGTTAAAACATTTCCAGAAAATTTTATATCAGGCATTTCTTCTAAATCACTTTCTTGAAACGAACCAATAAATACATAGTTGATTTGAGGATTATTTTTAAAAGTTGATACATATTGCGCAATGTAACCACCTTTCGAAGTTCCTACAACCGTAATATGATTAGGTTTAACACCTGTATTAATCAAACTATCAATTTGCTTAACAACCTTTTTTGCATATTTTATTCCGTCTGTTTTCGGCTTTCTTTTCTCACTAATCACAATAAAACCGTCTTTCTTGAATGAATTCAAAACTTTAGAATACTCAATTTTAGTTTTATAGACTGTATCATAATCTCCATCGTTATGCGTTTCTAAATATTTATTATGGAGAAAAAAGATATAATCTTGATCCTTTACATTTTTTGATATTTTATGTTGCGAACAACTCATTAAACCAATTATGAGAATCAATAAATATTTCATTAATAATTTTTTAAATCAATCAAATATAACCAAAAAACCCTCACTAAAAAGTGAAGGTTTTTTTTATATTCTAAATTTGTAAATCTAAATTCAAACTTACTTACCAGTTCATCAAAACAGAGCCCCATGTAAATCCTGCTCCAAAAGCAGTCATCATTACTAAGTCACCTTTTTTGATTTTACCTTCTTGTTTTGCTTCACTCAATGCAATAGGAATAGATGCTGCCGTAGTATTTCCGTAACGCATAATATTGTTATAAACTTTCTCATCTGGTAATCCCAATTGTTTTTGTACAAATTGAGAAATACGCAAATTCGCCTGATGTGGAATAAATAAATCTAAATCTTCTGGCTTTTTATTCGCAGTCGATAAAGCTTCGATAATTGATTCTGGAAAACGAGTTACCGCATGCTTGAAAACATAGTTCCCATTCATATATGGATAAATCTCTTTTTTAGTTAACGTATTACCTTCTTTCAATAATTCGTCTGACCAACCTGTTTTTGTTCCAGGGAAAGTAACTGCTAATTCTTCGGCAAATTCACCTTCAGAATGTAAATTAGTCGATAAAATTCCACGTCCTTCTTCTTCCGTTGCCGAAACAATTACTGCTCCTGCTCCATCTCCAAAAATTACTGAAACGCCACGACCTTCATCCGACATATCCAATCCGAATGAGTGCACTTCTGCTCCAATCACCAAAATATTTTTGTAAACTCCTGCTTTTATAAAAGCATCAGCCGTTGATAACGCATATACAAAGCCAGAACACTGGTTACGAATATCCATTGCCCCAATTGTACGACAACCTAACTCTTTTTGCACCAATACACCATTTCCAGGAAAATAATAATCGGGAGATAAAGTCGCAAATAATATAAAATCAATATCTTGAGCAGTGATTCCTGCATCTTCTAACGCATTTTTAGCCGCAATAACTCCCAAATCTGTAGACGAAATCTTAGAACCTGGCTCGATATGTCTTCTTTCGACAATCCCTGTACGTTCCTGAATCCATTCGTCATTGGTATCCATCACTTCAGCTAAATCAAAGTTTGTAACAACTCTTTCGGGAACATAATGCCCAACACCTGTAATAATAGAGTGTATCATGTGATTATGGTTTACTTTTCAATTGAAGCAAAGATATTAAATGATAAGCATTCTTTAAAACAAATGCGTCTTTTTGACAATAAATTATTTAGAAAATCTTGTTTTTAATATTCCGTTCATAATGATAGAAAGTACCATTACCCCTGTAGCAATATAAAATATAGGATTCATATGTTCTGAATCTCCAAAAATAAGACTTGCCAAAATGATGCCATAAACTGGTTCTAAATTTACGTTCAACATCAACGTAAAAGCACTAACATGTTTCAGCAAATCAACTGATTCTATTTGTGCAAAAGCTGTAAAAATGACGCCAAGCAAAGTCAACCATCCTAAGTTTGACCAACTTATATTTACAACTTCAGAAATAGCTTCTGGCTGAAAAAGAATCATTACCACCGAAAGTGTGATAACTCCACCAATCATTTCGTATAAAGTAACTTTAGTTGGTTTGATTGACTTTGGTAATCTCGAATTAAGAACTGCAAATAATGCCGATAGAAAACTACACAAAATACCAATGATAATTCCCAATTTATAATCTTCTGGTGATGCATTAAAAATAACAGCTACACAAGTGGAAACGATTATAGCAAGAATTATTTCGAGCAGATTAATTTTTCGTTTAAAAAAAATAGGTTCTAAAATCGCACTAAAAAGCGCGCCCATCGACAACGTACTCAACGCAATTGAGATATTAGAAAGTTTAATCGACAAATAAAATGTAAACCAATGTATTCCTACAATTCCACCGATAGCAAGTAATTTCAACAATTCGTTTTTAGTTACCTTGAAATCCATTTTTCTGAACTTCATATAAATAAAAACAGCAATAGCCCCAATAAGAACACGATACCAAACCATTGACAACGCACTCATTGTAACTAATTTTCCGAAAACTCCTGTAAATCCCCAAAGAAGTACGAGAAACTGCAACCGAAGTTGAACTTTTGAAATCATTCTAAGTCTTTTTCGCAAAAGTAAAGTTTAATTCTATATTGCTAAAACGATTTGATTGATTTAATCTGTAAATAATTTTGTATAAGTTCTAATATTAAATTAACATTAAATAATTATTACTCAAACTTTAATTCTTATTCTTCGTTGTATTTTCGAAACTTCAAAATTAATCGATGGATTTTAGTATTTTTTTACAACCAGATGCATTAATTGCATTATTTACATTAACAATGTTAGAAATCGTTTTAGGGATTGATAATATTGTTTTTATTTCTATTTTGTCAGGAAAATTGCCTGCACATCAACAAAAGAAAGCACAACAGCTTGGTTTATTTTTAGCCATGTTTACACGTGTTATCCTTTTATTCTCACTAAGTTGGGTCATGAGTCTTACCACTCCTCTATTCAATATTGGCGAATGGATTGGCATTACTTCAACCGAATGGTTAGAAAAATTAGCAATCTCTGGTCGAGATTTGATTTTACTAATCGGAGGATTATTCTTGATTTATAAATCGACTGTAGAAATTCACCACAAAATAGAAGGTGTTGAAGAAACCGGAGGAAAAGTGAAAGTCCATTCTTTTGCAGGAACTATCGTACAAATCTTAATTTTAGATATTGTTTTCTCATTAGATTCTGTAATTACAGCAGTTGGTATGGCAGAACATATTGAGGTTATGATTGCGGCTGTAATTATTGCTGTTGCAGTTATGATGCTTTCAGCAAGTGCGGTTTCTAAATTTGTGAACGATCATCCAACGGTTAAAATGTTGGCTTTATCATTCTTATTATTAATCGGCGTTTCGTTATTAGCAGAAGGGTTTGATCAACACATTTCGAAAGGATACATTTATTTTGCCATGGGCTTCTCTGTTTTAGTCGAATTCTTGAATTTGAAAATGAAGAAAAAACATTCGAATCCAGGAATTGTTCGAAATATGGTTGGTGATGCAGAAGAACAAAACAAAAATATATAATACAAAAAAGAGTTTTTTTCAAAACTCTTTTTTTATTTATTCTCTAAAATAGTTTCGTTTTCAGCTTCAACTTTCTTTTCATATTTTTTTCGGATATATTCTGCAGCCAATGTTACGGCTACTCCACCAATTATTCCATATATTGAACGTTTTCCCAAAAATTTAGCTACCGTTACTCCCGTTGTAGCGGCTGTTGTTAATAAACCTATTTTAGTTCCTTTCTCCGTTTGATTTTTTGTTAATGCATCTAAAATTTTCATAGCTTTTTATGTTTAGTCTTAGAAATACTTACAATTATCAAACCATTTTTATTTAATAAAATTTTCTACCAATTCTTTTGGACGACCTACTATTCCACTTTTTCCATCTGTCACTATTGGACGTTGAATCAATTTTGGATATTCAACCAAAGCATTCAAAATTTCATCATCAGAAAGTTCATTTCCTTTAAAATTTATTTTCCAATCTTCTTCATTTGTCCTTACTATATCAATTGGTTTTAGATTTAGTCTTGTTAAAATAGTTCTCAATTCATCTTTCGTCAAAGGCTCTTTCAAATATTCTCTTATTTCAAAATCTTTTCCAGACTCTTCCAAAACCTTTACTGCATCTCTACTTTTTCCGCAACGCGAATTATGTAATATTGTGTACATAAATACTCTTTTAGAAATTAAATATAGTTCAAAAAAAAGAATCCTTATATAAGGATTCTTTTTTTATTTTCTTTTTACATTAACAGCCATAAGACCTTTTTTTCCTTTTTCAATATCAAAAGTAACTTGATCATTTTCATTTACTTTGTCAATTAATCCAGAAACATGTACAAAAACATCTTCACCTCCGTTTGCGTTAGAGATAAAACCAAACCCTTTTGATTCGTTGAAGAATTTTACTGTTCCTTCTTGCATAGTTGTATATTTAATTAATTTATTTTTTTGATATTTGAATTGCTCTGAATCCTTTTTCAGACATTTCTTTTTTGAACTGTACTTGATCTCCTACTTTAAGTAATTCTTTTGATTCTTTGAAGTGGAAGAAGATTTTATCGTTAGAAGCTGGTACTTTAATAAAACCAAAACCTTTTGAATCGTTGTAGATATCAACCATACCTTCTATAAAAACATCTCTGTTATCAGATTCAAATCTTTTATTATTCAGCAAATCGGCTTCTTTGTCTTGTAAATGAGGTGGTACATCTGTAAAATTACCAAGTACATCAACATAGACAATCATATCTTCTAATGATTTTCCTTTGTTGTTATTCTCTTTTCTATTCTCTCTTTTGTTTAATTTTTCTAATTTTTTTAAAGCTTTCTTTTTGCTATTTTCTTTTTTAGATGTAGAATCTGCCATAAATGTTTGTATAGATTTTTTGTTTTTAATACTGATAAAACCTAAGAAAACATGAATTAATTATCCGACAACATTTATATTATAATGTAGTAAAACTTACAAGTATACGTTTTAGAAAACAGAAGTTAAAATTATATTGACTAGGTCAATTAGTGAATTAAAAAAAGTAAAATAAAGAATACAATTGTAAACTATTAAGACAAAATATCTTCTTAAGTACGTTGCAAAGGTAATAAGTTTTAATGAATTAAATGGTATTAATTTCTAGAGAATTCTATATGATAAAAAGTTCTAATCTAATTGTGATTAGAACTTATCATGATTGATATCGTTAAAATTGGTAAATAAACGTGTTTATATTCATGCCTGCGCCAACAGATGCAAATAATACCACATCGCCTTCATTTATCTGGTGATTTTCTAAATCATTATCCATAATCATTTTCAAAAGAATTGGAATTGTTGCCACACTACTATTGCCAAGTTTATGAATATTCATTGGCATAATATTTTTTGGCACATCTTGATCATATAAACTATAAAAGCGTTTTACGATTGCTTCGTCCATTTTTTCGTTGGCTTGATGAATCACTATTTTACTGATATCGTCAATATTATATGAGCTATCATCAACACATTTTTTCATTGCTAAAGGTACTTTGGATAAAGCAAACTCATAGATTTTTCTACCATACATTTTGATGTATTTGGTATTCGGACATTTTTCTGAATTATACGATTTTCCAAAAAACAGATAATCTTTTTCTTCGTTTGCATAAGAGGCAGATAAATGGGCTTGTATTCCTTTATTGTTTGTAGAAGCTTCTAATATTGCTGCACCAGCGCCATCTGCATATATCATTGTATCTCGGTCGTGTTCATCTACTACTCTCGAAAGAGTTTCAGCACCAATTACCAAACATCTTTTTGCTAATCCAGCTTTTATAAATGCATTGGCTTGTATAACACCTTCTACCCAACCTGGACAACCAAAAATAACATCGTAAGCAACACAATAAGGATTTTGAATTTTCAATAAATTTTTTACTCTTGCAGCAAGACTTGGCACCATATCAGACTGAATCGTATCGTGTTTTACATCTCCAAAATTATGAGCGAATATAATATAATCAATAGTTTCTGCGTCGATATTTGCATTTGTGATGGCTGAAGCAGCTGCCATATAGCCTAAGTCTGATGTTACTTGATCTTTTCTGGCATATCGACGTTCTTCTATTCCTGTTATTTGTTTTAATTTATGCGAAATTGTAGCATTATTTTGATCTAAAATTTCTCCTTGTTCATTAAAAAATTGATGTTCTTCAAAAAAATGATTTGATATTTTTTCAGTTGGAATATATTTTCCTATTCCTATAAAGTGATTTGTCATATATATTTTAGATAACAGAGTTAGAATCTGCTATCGGATACAATCTCGGGATAACTTTAAGAACTATTGCTATAAAGTTACATTTTTAACTTAAACTTTATATTTATACCAAAATTATATCTTATAAAATATTAAATTAACCCGTTGTGCATTTTAA
>NZ_DICC01000029.1:19373-53615 GCF_002415215.1 Empedobacter sp. UBA5036 | reverse complement strand
TTGTGTCGATATTGGCTATGTAATGTTAAAAGTAATAAAAAGTTATTTCCGAAAATATTTTTTGGGCTTTGAGGGCTCAAAATATCTTCAGAATAACGTTGCAACTTACGCTGTTAGTAAGATACTACCATAATTTCAAAAATAGAAGGCAATCCGTAATCGAGATTGCCTTTTATTTTTTATTATTTAGTCTTTTTCAAGATGTATTTATCTTTCAAATTTCCTGTAATTTCTTTTCCTTGTTGATCCAAAACTTTCAATCTATTTTCTTCAACTTTCAACACTAATGGATTTACATTAGAATTTAAATGTAAAACATTTCCAGAAGCATCCCATTTATAAAATCCTTCGTCTTGATAAACTGTTTCTTTTCCTAAATATTCTTGCTCAATAAAAAAGTTACCATCTTTTTTCAATTCAACAATATATTTTATTCCTTCGCAATCGGCACAAGGTAAAATTCCTTCATATTTTCCAGCCCAATTCAAAGAGTTTTTAGAATTATGTTCTGCCATAGCTACAATAGCAGGAATAGCATTATCAATACTATTGTTTTTTTGTTCTTGTTGAACACCTTTTGATTGGCAAGAGAATATAATGAAGGATGCGAAAATACTCGCGAATATAGATTTTTTCATAAATTAATTTTATGATATTTTTAACAACAAATTTGATACCAAATTACGACTATATTTTTCTAACTTTCAACTAAAATTTTATAAAATGTTTCACTCAAAAAAAATACAAACACCTCTTGGAGAAATGCTTGCAATAAAGTCGGAAAAAGGACTTTGTATGTTAGAGTTTTTTGATGGAAAATCGACCGAAAAACAACTCAAAGAAATAGAAAACTTGGGTGATATTTTAGAAAAAGAAGATGAGGTTTTGAACCGTTTAGAAAATGAATTGAACGATTATTTTGAAGGGAATTTAAAAGTGTTTACCATTCCGCTTGATTTGATTGGAACAGATTTCCAGAAAAAAGTTTGGAACGAATTAATCAAAATTCCGTTTGGAGAAACAAGATCATACAAAGATCAATCGATAGCTGTTGGAGATTTATTAGCGATACGAGCAGTTGCAAATGCGAATGGAAAGAATAAAATTGCAATTGTAGTACCTTGTCATCGCGTAATTGGCTCAGATGGTTCGTTAACTGGATATGCAGGCGGAAAGAAACGTAAACAATTTTTGTTGGAATTAGAATCGCAACAATTGAATTTATTTTAGAAAAATAAATTGTAAATTAGCCAATCAGAAAAGTAATGTATGAGTGTTGAGCTATTACCAGATGGAAGAGTAAAAAAACCTGAATGGTTGCGTGTAAAATTGCCTACAGGGAAAAAACATCGTGAATTAAGAGGTTTAGTTGATAAATATAAATTGAACACAATTTGCCAAAGTGGAAGTTGTCCTAATATGGGCGAATGTTGGGGTGAAGGAACAGCAACATTTATGATTTTGGGAAATGTGTGTACACGTTCTTGTGGTTTTTGTGGCGTAAAAACTGGTCGTCCAGATCAAGTGGATTGGGCAGAACCTGAAAAAGTAGCGCGTTCTATCAAATTAATGCAAATAAAACATGCGGTTTTAACTTCTGTTGACCGTGATGATTTAAAAGATATGGGTTCTATTATTTGGGCAGAAACAATACACGCTGTTCGTAGAATTAGCCCAGGAACAACGATGGAAACTTTGATTCCAGATTTTCAAGGAATCGAAAAACACATCGATCGTATTGTAGAAGCTGCTCCAGAAGTACTTTCTCATAATATGGAAACGGTTCGTCGTTTAACGCGCGAAGTTCGTATTCAGGCGAAATATGATCGTTCGTTAGAAGTTTTACGTTATGCAAAAGAAGCAGGTCAACATCGTACAAAGACTGGAATTATGCTTGGTTTAGGTGAGTTTGAAGACGAAGTTTTTGAAACAATTCAGGAAGTTGCTGATGCAAATGTAGATGTCATTACAATTGGTCAATATTTACAACCAACGAAAAAACATTTACCTTTGAAAGAATTTATCACGCCAGAACAATTCAAAAAATACGAAGATTTCGCTCGTGGATTAGGATTCCGTCATGTAGAATCTGGACCATTGGTTCGTTCTTCTTACCACGCTGAGAAACATATTTTATAAAAATAATTTAAATTTAATATTTAGAAGAGTTGCAATGATTTGTAACTTTTTTTTTATTTTTAAAATATAAATTACAATTATGAAAAACTTCTTAACACTAATTATCATTTTTTCAAGTTTTGCGCAAGCGCAAGTTTATGAAGTGAAAGTAAGATTTAAACATCATACAAAGTATACTTCAGAATATATTGAAAAAGTTTTTTCAGATATTAAAAATGAAGAACAAAGAAAATGGAATATTGAACAGAATGAAAATCCAAAACCAATAGATTTTTTAATTTATTCTTCTAAAAATGAGCAAAATTCTGTTGAACAAGAAAAAATTAATAACGATCAAAATTATCAGGGAGAAATTAAAAAATCAGTTGTAGGACTGCCTTTAGGAGTGACATATTCAGATTTTAGATTGAATGAAAATTATAAAGAAGAAGATGTTTACGGTAAAAAATATATTGTCAAAAATCCAATAGAAGAGTTAGTTTGGGAATATTCAAACGAAACAAAAGAAATATTGGGTTATAAAGTTTATAAAGCAACTTCTGATTTTAAAAAATATAAAGTAGAAGCATGGTATACCAAAGAAATTGATTTTGATTTTATGCCGATAAATGTAAAACCAATTGAAGGATTTGTTTTAGAGATGAATTTATTTGTTGAAAGTGAAAAAGTTGGACGAATGGATAATATTATTCGTGTAGAAGCTATTCAACCAAATGTAAAAAAATATAAATTCAAAAATCCTCTTAAAGCTGATAAAGCTTCAAAATTACCTATTGTATCTCAACAAGAAATAGCAAAAATTTATGACGAAGCCAACAAGAAACGTAACGAAATGTATAATAACACTCAAGGAATTGATAAAAAATAAATATGAGAAAGCTATTAACACTAATCATTCTCATTTCAAGTTTTGTACAAGCACAATTTTATGAAATAGATTTTGAAGTAAAACCTCAAATTCATTTTACGGATAAAGCTTTAGAAGAGATGAAGCAATATTATCCAGATCAAAAACAAAGAGACGAAGTTTTAGAAATGTCTAAAAATATTCCTTCGATTAATTATCAATTTTCCTATAATAAAACTCAAAGTCAATCAGTAAATATTCAAAAAATAGATAATTCTCAACAAGCACAAGGAGGCTCAATGGGAATTAGTCCAGATATAGGAGAAAAACCAATTTTTGATTACAAAGAGAAAGTTTTTTACAATGAAACAGATTTGTTTGTAAAGAAAATGATCATTTATGATTCGCTGAATTATGTAAATTTTACTGATACTGGAAAAAGTAAAACTATTCTTGGAATCGAAACCAAAGAAGCAATCGGGAAATACAAAGATGTTGATGTTATTGCTTGGTATGCGCCTTTAATTCCTTAGTCATATTCGCCAGATAAATATTATGGTACAAAAGGTTTGATTTTAGAATTGCATTATAAATACACGAAAGATGATGTAGAAGTGATGATTTCATGGAATGCGACAAAGAAAAAAGAATTAAAAAAAGCACCAATTTTTACAATAAATAATAAGTTACAAAAGGTATCCTATTCAGAATTTATGAGAATGATTGAAGAGGATAATCAAAAACAGCGCGAATTACATAATCAAGGTGTAGATAGAAAATAAAATCATATAAATAATGAAATCAAACTTGCTTAACTTTAAGCAAGTTTTTTTGTGTATGAAAATTAAAGCGACATTACTCACAATTGGTGATGAAATTCTTATCGGACAAATTGTGGATACAAATTCGGCATTTATCGCCAAACAATTGAATACGATTGGGATTGAAGTGGAAGAAATTATTTCTGTTCAAGACGAAATGAATCATATTATTGAAGCTTTCGAACGAGGAATTTCTAAATCAGATATTGTAATTGTTACAGGAGGTTTAGGACCGACAAAAGATGATAAAACCAAAGTAGCTTTGTGTCAATTTTTAGATTGTGAATTAATTCAAGAACCAAAAATTTTAGAGAATATTGTTCAATTATTTCAAACAAGAGGTTACACAAAAGAATTAAATAGTCTGAATCAAGATCAAGCTTTAATTCCAGAAAAATCTACATTTATTCAGAACAAATACGGAACGGCGCCATGTCTTTGGACTACTATTAATGATAAAATCATCATCAATTTGCCAGGTGTTCCTTTTGAAATGAAAGGTTTGATGCGCGATGAAATTATTCAAAGATTACAAAACCAATTTCAATCAGAAACTATTGTTCATCGTGATATTTTGATAAGTGGAATTCCTGAAAGTGATTTAGCAATTTTGTTAGAAGATTGGGAAAATAATTTGCCCGAATTTATTCATTTGGCGTATTTACCGAATCGAACTTCTATTGATTTACGATTTTCAGCGTTTGGAACAGATAAAGAATTTTTACAAAATGAAATTCAGCATCAAATCAATCAATTCAAATTAATTGCAGGAGAATTTCTAGTTTCTGAAAATTCAGGAAATGCGCAGCAAATTTTGGGTGATATTTTAAAAGAAAAAGGATTGACAATTTCGACTGCCGAAAGTTGTACTGGAGGAAATATAGCAAGTTTGATCACTTCTGTTTCGGGAAGTTCTGCTTATTATTTTGGAACAATAGTTTCATACGACACTTCGGTAAAAGTAAATTTGCTAAATGTGAATCAATCTGATATTGATGAATTTACAGTAGTTTCGGAACAAGTTGCTGAACAAATGGCAAAAGGTGTTCGAAATCAATTAAAAACGGATATTAGTATTTCTACAACTGGTGTCGCTGGTCCAAATAAAGGTGAAGATGGAAAAGAGGTTGGAACAGTTTGGATTTCGATTACAAATGGTCATTCAACATGGAATAAAAAATATTTTTATCCCTATTTAGATCGAGAAGATTTCATCAAAATTGTTTCGAATAATGCACTTAATTTGGCAATTCAGTTTGTGAGAGAGGAGTGTTAAAATAATAATTCTTCGACAAGTTCAGAGTGACATAAAAAGATTATAAAATAATACTGCGGTCATTCTGAGCCTGTCGAAGAATAAAGCTTTGTTTATGAGAAAAATATATTATGTCTACATTATAAAATGTTCTGACAATTCGTATTATGTAGGGGTGACAAATAATCTCCAAAAAAGAATTAATGAGCATAACGATGGAATAGATTCTATGAGTTATACTTTTTCGAGAAGACCAGTTGAACTAGTTTTTAATCAAGAATTTTTAGACGTAAACTATGCAATAATTTTTGAGAAGAAATTGAAAGGTTGGAGTAGAGCTAAAAAAGAAGCTTTAATTAATAATAGATTTGAAGATTTACCTTTATTATCAAAAAATAGAAAAGACTCTTCGACAGGCTCAGAGTGACAATGTTCTTTTTATTTTGAACTTTTTTTAATTCATATAATTTCAAAGATTTAAAATATTTTCTAAAACATATTTAGTCTATTAAATTAATAGAGTTTATATTTGTCGCAAATTTTGTGTCAAATGTTAAAAAAGATTGCGAGCAATACATTATTTCGATTGCTTTTGGGTGTGATTGCCGGTTTGGTTTTAGGAATTTATCTGAACGAAAATACAATTCAAGTTGTTCTATCCTTAAAATATTTTACAGGACAATTAATCTTCTTTTTGGTTCCGTTAATTGTGATTGGTTTTATTGTTTCTTCAATTACGAAATTAAGCGAAGGTTCAGCTAAAATCGTAGGTTTTTCATTGTTAATTGCATATTTGTCTTCGATAGGAGCGGGGTTGTTTTCGATGATAGCAGGTTATCAAATCATTCCAAATTTATCCATTCCAATTTCTGTTGATTCGTTGCGAGAAGTTCCAAAAATTTTATTTCAATTAGATATTCCACCAATTTTTTCGGTGATTACAGCGCTGGTTATTTCGTTGATGTTGGGAATGGGAATTTTGATTACAAAAGCGAAGGAATTAGAAAAGATTTTTGACCAATTCAAAGACATTGTGATTCTTTTGGTAAATAAAGTTTTGATCCCTATTTTACCTTTTTTTATTGCTGCGAATTTTGCAATTTTAAGTTACGAAGGCTCTATTGAAAAACAATTACCAGTTTTCTTAAAAGTAATTTTGATTGTTATTGTTGGTCATTTTATTTGGATGACATTAATGTATACAATCGCAGGATTTTATCATAAAACAAATCCATTCAAACTTTTAAAATATTATCCACCTGTTTATTTAACGGCAGTTGGAACAATGTCTTCGGCGGCGTCTTTGGGGGTTGCTGTAAAAGCGGTGAATGATAGTAAGGTAATTAAACCTACGATTTCTAATTTTACGATTCCATTTTTCTCGAATACACATTTATGTGGTTCAGTGTTGACAGAAGTTTTCTTTGTAATGACGGTTTCGCAAGTATTGTACGGTCATATTCCAGATGTTGGAACAATGGTAACTTTTGTCTTGCTTTTAGGCGTTTTTGCAGTTGGTGCTCCTGGAGTTCCGGGAGGAACAGTTGTCGCTTCGTTAGGATTAATATCAAATGTTTTAGGATTTGATGAAGCTGGAGTTGCTTTAATCTTGACTATTTTCGCATTACAAGATAGCTTCGGAACAGCGTGTAACATTACAACTGATGGTGCATTGAGCATGATTGTAGATAAATATGCAGAAGAGAAATAATTTCAATTTATCTATAAAGAAAAAAAAATCACTTCATTTCGAAGTGATTTTTTTATAAATTATTTTCTTCTTCCTCGATGAGGATTCTTTGTTTTTGTATCTTTTTTGGGTTTAAAACCAGTATTATTTTTCTTGAAATTATTATTGTTACTATTCGCGTCAGGTAATTTATAAAACTCTTTTGGCGTTTTAATCACCGTCACATAATTACCAATTAATTTTTCAATATTCGCCAAATCTCCTCTTTCATCGGCAGCACATAAAGAAATAGCTTTTCCTTCGCGTCCCGCACGACCAGTACGTCCAATTCGGTGTACATATGTTTCAGGAACATTCGGTAACTCGTAATTGATCACATAAGGTAATTGATCAATATCGATTCCACGAGCAGCAATATCAGTGGCAATTAATACTTTTAATTTTTCTTCTTTGAAATCATTCAAGGCACGTTGTCTAGCATTTTGAGATTTATCACCATGAATTGCAGCAGCTGGAATTCCAGCCTTTTCCAAGTGTCTAACCAAACGATTTGCACCATGTTTTGTACGTGTAAAAATCAAAGTACGATCTTCTGGATGTTCGTTTAAAATGCTAACCAAAAGTTTTACTTTCATGTCTTTGTCTACATGATAAACAAATTGCTCAACCGTTTCGGCAGTAGAAGAAACAGGTGTTACGCTAACTTCTTTTGGACGACTAAGAACTGAATGAGAAAATTTTCGTATGTTTTTTGGCATTGTTGCCGAAAAGAAAAGTGATTGTCTTTCTTTTGGAATGATTTCTAAAATCTTTTTGATTTCATGAACAAATCCCATATCCAACATGCGATCGGCTTCATCTAAAACAAAAATCTCTATTTGATTAATTTTTAAATGTCCTTGTCCAATCAAATCTAACAAACGACCAGGCGTTGCAATTAAAATATCAACACCATTTTTGATGGCTCCAATTTGTGGATTTTGATTAACACCTCCAAAAATCGCCAAATGTTTTAACGGTAAATTTTTACCATACAATTTAAAACTTTCGTTGATTTGAATGGCTAATTCACGCGTCGGTGTTAAAATTAATGTTCTAATTTTTCTTCCTTTACTCGGAGAATTTGTTAAGTTTTGTAGAATAGGAATCGCAAAAGATGCTGTTTTTCCTGTTCCTGTTTGTGCACAACCAATAATGTCATTTCCTTCTAAAACTAAAGGAATAGATTGCTCTTGTATTTCGGTTGGTTCTGTATATCCAGCCTCTTCAATTGCTTTTAAAATTGGTTCAATTATATTTAATTCTGAAAAATTCATTGATTAAAATCGTGTAAGTTTTTATATAGAAATAGATAAGCACTTCCGTCGAAGTGCTTTATAATTAAAAAATAATTCTATTCCATTTCTTTTGCGTTGCGATCAATTTTTTCATCAGGTTCTGTAGCATGTACAGAGTTTACCGAATAATTTCTCCAACGTTCTAAAATATCTATCATATCAGCAGGCATCGGAGATTCGAAATACATACGTTCTCCTGTTGTAGGATGATCAAATCCTAATGTACGTGCGTGTAAAGCTTGGCGTGGACAAGCTGCGAAACAATTGTCAACAAACTGTTTGTATTTGTTGAATGTTGTTCCTTTCAAAATGCGATCTCCACCATAACGAGCATCATTGAATAATGGATGTCCCAAATGTTTAAAATGTGCACGAATTTGGTGTGTACGACCTGTTTCTAATTTACATTCGACCAATGTAACGTAAGAAAAATTCTCCATTACTTTATAATGTGTCACAGCATGTTTACCTTGATCTCCGTCAGGAAAAACTGCCATTTGCATACGATCTTTTAAGTGTCGACCAATATGTCCTGTAATTGTTCCTTCTTGTTCCGCCAAAACTCCCCAAACCAAAGCATTGTACAAACGGTCTGTGGTGTGAGCTGCAAATTGCTCTGCTAAACTTGTCATCGCAACTTCTGTTTTTGCAATAACCAAAAGTCCGCTTGTGTCTTTATCGATACGATGTACTAAACCAGGACGCTCCATTTGATCTGACATTGATGGTAAATTATCAAAATGAAACTTTAGGGCATTTACCAAAGTGCCTGTGTAATTTCCATGTCCAGGATGCACAACCATTCCAGGTTCTTTATCAATTACGACAACTTGATCGTCTTCGTAAATAATTTTGATCGGAATATCTTCTGCTATAACTTCATTCTCACGTGGAGGAGTTTCTAACATAATCTGAATAAAATCTCCAGGCTTTACTTTGTAATTCGATTTTACAGATTCATTGTTCACTAAAATGTTTCCGTTATCGGCTGCTTGTTGAATTTTATTTCTTGTCGCGTTCTCAATTCTAACCATTAAGAACTTATCTATACGCAATAACGATTGACCTTTGTCAACCGTTATTGAAAAATGCTCGTATAGTTTATTGTTGTCTTCCTCTTGTAAGAAATCTTCTAAATCTTCTGTCATTTATTCTCTTTCTATTCTATAATAACCTCTTCCGGGGCTTTAGGCGCTTCTGTAGGCTTTTGTTGCTCTGTAGGCTGATTATTTTGTTGTTGCATATCTTTGATCTGCTGTTCAGCTTTTTGTGTTATAATATCTCTATATTGAGAACCGCTAATTGTATCTTCGCCAAAGTTTTTGTACTGAATATCTAATTCTTTTAACTGCGTTCTAATTTTATCGCGAGGTTCTGTTGATAACCAAATATCAATTGGTTGACCTTGATCGTAAGTATCCGTAGCAAATGGGAACTGATAAACAACTCTTGCGTTGATTGTGTCATGAGAAGCTCCAATAAATTTGATTTGACCAATCTCGAAGAAATTATCTTTGATTGATTTTTTAGCTTCTGTCAACGTTAAATTAACCAAATTAGGCATTCTAACACCAGATAACATTCCGCGTCCTAATACCAAATCAACTGTTGCAAAACGAGGTAATTGTTCGCCTGCTTTTACAATTTTTCCGTTGTATAATATTTTTAGAACCGCGTCTTTTGCTAAATCTGGTTCGTAAATTATTTTTCCGATTTTAAGGCCAGAGATTTCTAATTGTGTAAAAGCCAAACGTTTTGATTTTCCAATTAAATCTGGTAATTCAACTGGGCGATATGTTTTCGGATTTGATTTAATAAAGATACGACGACCTTCTTTTACACGTGATTCTGCTGCTGGATAAAAATCCATAATTGCAAAAGGTTTCGTATTTGGATCAAAACGAGAACTATCTACTTCGTATGTCAAACCAAGTTCTTCTAACTTAGCTGTAGCATCAGTAATATTCATTTTAGATAAATCCGGAACTTCAACAAATTCATTGTGATTTGTATACGAATCTAACCAAACGTTAAAAATAAAATGGTAAAGCCCAAATGATAGTGCTATTACAATAGCTACATTCAGCAAAACTTGAATGATTGATTTTACTCCTTTCATTGAAATGATAAATTGTCGCACAAATATAGTTTAAAAATAATATTTATGATTGATGTCAAAGTTCTATATTTGAATAAATTTTAAATTAAACATGTTAAGAGTAGCAGTTGTAGCAGGTGGATATACGGATGAAAGCGTGATTTCGTTGAAAAGTTGCGAGTTAATTTACTCAAGTCTAAATCCAGAAAAGTACGACAGAACAAGGGTTCGAATCTTAAAAGAAGGTTGGTTTGCCGAAATTGATGGCGAAAAATATCCAATCAATAAAGGTGATTTCTCATTTCAAAAGAATGGAAAAAAAATTACGTTTGATGTCGTTTTTAATACAATTCATGGTACGCCAGGAGAAGATGGTTATTTGCAAGCGTATTTTGAAATGATTGGAATGCCTTATAATGGTTGTCCTTTTTATCAATCTGCCTTAACATTTAATAAAAAAGATTGTATTGCAGTATTGAGTAAATATGGAATTCCACACGCGAAATCTATTTATATTAATCAAGGTGATCAATATTCTGCAAAAGAAATTATCGATCAAGTCGGTTTACCTTGTTTCGTAAAACCAAATCGTTCAGGATCAAGTTTAGGAATTTCGAAAGTTCATAAAGAAGAAGAATTTGAGGCAGCAATGCAAAAAGCTTTTCTTGAAGATAAAGAAGTTTTGATTGAATCTTTCTTAGATGGAACAGAGGTTTCGGTCGGAGTTTTAAATTACAAAGGAGAAACAATGGTGTTGGGAATTACGGAAATTGTTTCGCACACAGAATTTTTTGATTATGATGCAAAATATAACGGTTTATCTGACGAAATTACTCCAGCTCGTTTAACGCCAGAAGTTGAAGCAAGAGTAAGAGAAATTGCTGCTAAAGCATATAAATGTATTAATATGTCTGGATTTTCTCGTTCAGAATATATTATTGTAAATGGAGAACCGCATTTTATTGAAATGAATACGTTACCAGGTTTTTCTCCTGCAAGTATTTTTCCTCAGCAAGCTGCTCATTCAGGAATTGCATTAGAGGATTTGATGGATAGTGAAATAGAATTTGCTTTAAATAGACCTTCAGCATGGATAGAGTAGCCGTATTTCCTGGGTCTTTTGATCCAATTACTTTAGGACATTTAGATATTATAGAGCGTGCAGTTCCTTTATTTGACAAAATTATTGTTGCTATTGGAACAAATTCATCGAAGAATTATATGTTTTCTTTGGAGCAAAGAATTAAGTTTATTGAAGATTCGGTTGCGAAATTCGAAAATGTAGAAGTGATTGCTTATAAAGGTCTGACTGTAGATTTTTGTGATAAAGTAAATGCACAATTTATTTTACGTGGACTTCGTAATCCAGCCGATTTCGAATTTGAGAAAGCGATTGCGCACACAAACCGAGCAATTACAAATCATAATATCGAAACAATCTTTTTATTAACATCTTCTGGTAAAGCTTACATCAGTTCAAGTATTGTTCGTGATGTCATGCGAAACGGAGGGAAATATGAGATATTAGTTCCAGATGTTGTGAGGATTTAGAATAACGTTATATTATATATATAAAACGAGAACATTTATATAATGCTCTCGTTTTTATTTTCTATAAATCTAAACTTAATTGATCTGGTAATAACTTAAATGTCATCCTATGATAAGGAGTAGCTCCAAATTCTTTTATAGCTAAACGATGAGCTTTTGTCGGGTAACCTTTGTTTTTTTTCCAATCGTACATTGGAAATTCTTCATGGATTTTTTCCATATATTCATCCCGATACGTTTTTGCTAAAATAGATGCTGCCGCAATATTCATATATTTAGAATCACCTTTTACAATACATTCGTGTGGGACATCATGGTATTTATTAAAACGATTTCCATCAACAACAATCAAATCTTTCTGACAATCTAATTGATCAATTGCTCTGTGCATAGCTAAAAAACTAGCATTTAAGATATTTATTTCGTCAATTTCATTTGGCCAAACAATTCCAATTGCCCAATATTTAGCATTTTCTTCTATAAATGTTCTCAACGAATTTCTTTTCTTTTCAGATAATTGTTTTGAATCATTAATAATATCGTTTTCAAAATTTTCTCCTAAAATAACGGCTGCTGCAACGACAGGACCACTTAAACAACCTCTTCCTGCTTCATCACAACCTATTTCGTATTCGTGATTTGATAAAACTTTATACAATTTTTTATTTTTTTAACAAAGTTATCAAAATTTAGCATAAAAAAGTTTTGTAAATGTTAGAGAAATCTTAAGTTTATAATAGTTTTAAAAATGTTTTAACAGATGAGGAGAAATTTAAAAAACTTGTTTGTATTAGGAGGACTTCTTTTAGGAGCTTCTTTATATGCGCAAGAAAAGACTGTTACAGGAACTGTAACAGACTCTGATGGACTTCCAGTTGCTGATGCTGTAGTAAAAACAACATCAGGAAAAGAAGCTTATACTGACGAAAATGGAGTATTTAGTATTGAAGCTAAGCAAGGAGATTTAGTAACAGTGGAAGCGATGGGGTTACCAACTCAGAGTTTCGCAGTTGGTGCAGGTTCAGAATATAAAGTAACTCTTAAGCCTTCTGAAACGGTAGAGTTAGAAGGGGCTGTAGTAACAGCATTAGGAATTACTCGTGATAAAAGATCATTAGGATATGCATCTCAAGAGGTAAAAGGAGATGTTATTCAAGCAGGTAGAGGAAGTAATGCATTACAATCTTTATCAGGGAACGTAGCTGGAGCTCAGATTACAGCACCTTCTTCTTTAGGAGGATCTACTCGTATTACTTTAAGAGGTATTGGATCTATTACAGGAGAAAACAGGCCATTAATAGTTATTGATGGTATTCCATTAGCTAATAATAATGTTAATGACAGTAATACGCAACGTGGTGCTGGAGGACGTGATTATGGTGATGGAGCTTTTGATATTAATCCAGATGACGTAGAATCTATCAATGTACTAAAAGGTGGACCTGCTTCAGCTTTATATGGAGCTAGAGCTGTGAATGGGGTAATTATGATCAAAACAAAATCTGGTAAAAAAGGTAGAGAAGAAATTACTGTAAATACAGGTGTTGCTTTTGAGTCTATTAACCAAATTCCAAAATTACAAAGTTTATATGGGGGTGGAGCTTCTGATACCTTTGAAACTGTAAATATTGGAGGTAAAGATTATCAAATTGTAGATTATGCTACAGATGAATCTTGGGGACCAAGATTTAACAATCAAGAAGTTTTACAATGGTATGCTTTTGATCCTGAATTTGCTAGCGATTACATGAAAACAACGCCTTGGAGAGCTTCAAAAAATGATGTAAAGTCATTTTTTAATACAGGAGTCGCATATACGAATAGTGTATCGTTTGCAAAATCTTATGAGGCTACTAATTTAAGAGTTTCGTTATCTAATGTTAACCAAACAGGTATCGTTCCAAATTCTAGTTTAAAGAAAACGACAGCAAGTATTAACTTATCAAATAAATTTAGTGATGTATTTACTGTAACAACTAATTTAACTTATACTAGAACTGACGGTTTCAATAGACCAGAGGTTGGATATGGAGATAACTCAGTAGCTCAAAAAATGTTCCAATGGGGGCAAAGACAATTGGATTATAATAAATTAAAAGATTATAAATTAGCGAATGGTAACCAACGTTCTTGGAATAGAACATCTTGGGATGATGGAACTCCTGCATATTCTGATAATCCATACTGGGTAGTGAATGAAAATACATCAAAAGATAAAAGAGATCGTTTTTATGGAAATGTAGAGTTTAAATATGACATCGCACCAGGACTTTATGCTGTTGCAAATGTAATGGGGGATACTTATGATATGCAAATATCTGAGCGTGTAGCGGTAGGCTCTCAGGCAATGTCTGGATATGGAGAAGACTATTACAAGTTTACTGAAATGAATTATGAAGGGCGTTTACATTTTGATAAAAAATGGGGAGATTTTTCTTTAAACTCATTTGTAGGAGTAAATAGAAGACACAGAACATCAAGTAGATTATCATCCTCAACAAATGGAGGATTAGTAGTTCCTAATTATTATTTTATTACAAATAGTTTAGATAACCCTACAACATCAAATAATAGAGCAACTGTAGAAGTAAATTCTATTTATGGAATGGTTTCTTTGGGATATAAGAATATGCTATTCTTAGAAGCAACTGGTCGTAATGATTGGTTTTCAACTTTACCTGTAATAAATAACAGTTACTTTTATCCATCTGTAACAGGGAGTTTTGTGTTTTCTGAAGTATTTAAACCAAGTTGGTTAAATTTTGGTAAAGTAAGAGCTGGGGTTTCGCAAGTATCATCGGATTTAACAGAATTCCAAACAAGAGATGTTTTAGTTTCAAATATCAACTTTAATGGTACACCGACGTTTATTCAATCAAATACTAAGTTAAATCCATTATTAAAACCTGAGATTAAAGATACTTGGGAGGTAGGTATTGAGGCATCTATGTTCAATAATCGTTTCGGTTTTGATGTGACTTATTACAACGAAAAACGTACAGATTTATTAGTGCCGGTTCAACATTCATGGTCAACAGGATATGGATACAAATGGTTAAATGCTGGAGAAATGACTAACGAAGGTGTAGAAGCATTAGTAAATATCGTTCCATTAAGAAATCAAGATTTTGAGTGGAGAGTAACTTGGAACTTTGCGAAGAATAACAATAATGTTGGAAAAATTTCTGATGAGATTGATTCGTATAACTTAACTAATGCTCCATTTAGTGTTCAACTTTGGGCTTTATCTGGTCAACAGTATGGACAGTTAAGAGGTACAGACTTTGTTTATGATGATCAAGGTAATAAAGTAGTAGATGCAAATGGATTCTATGAAAAATCTGAAGTTAAGAATTTAGGATCAATTATTCCTGATTATAACATGGGTATCCGAAATACATTTACATACAAAGGGGTTTCTTTATCTGCATTAATTGATATTCAAAAAGGAGGTAAATTCTTCTCTACTTCACATATGTGGGGAATGTACTCTGGAATGTTAGAAGAAACCGCGGCTAATGGAGTTCGTGAGAATGGAGTTGTTGCAGATGGTGTAATGTGGGATGAAGGAACAAAATCATATGTTAAAAACACAACTGAAGTTTCTGCTTACGATTATTATAAAGCATATTATAATGGTGTAGATAGCCGAAATGTTTTTGATGCAGACTACATCAAATTACGTGAAGTAACTTTATCGTATACTTTCCCTAAAAAATGGGCAGGGCCTTTTGCTAACGTTACTGTATCTGCATTTGGTAGAAACTTAGCTACATGGGGATTAGATAAAAAAGGATTTGATCCTGAAATGGCTTCTTATGGTTCTGGAAATATACAAGGTATTGAAGGAGGGTCTTTACCATCTACAAGAACTTATGGTATGAATCTTAAGTTACAATTCTAAAAATTAAATTATTATGAGAATCAATAAAACAATTATATTATCAGCATTACTAGGAAGTGCTTTATTATCTTCTTGCGATAATGGATTTGAAGAAATGAATATTAGTCCTAATGCACCCGAAAATGCGCCTACATATACAATTTTTCCAATCGCTACAAAGATTTTTGTAGACGAAATGAGAGATGGATGGGTGTCTGGACGTATGTTATTGCCTTGGGTACAATATTCAGCACAGAGAAACTATACAGAAGAGGATAAATACGCTTATCGTACGACAACAGGAGATCAAGCATGGAACGCAAGTTATCGATCTTTATCTAACTTAAAAAAGGTAATAAGTATTTGTACAGATCCTGTTTTAGGACCACAACAAGCTGCTTACGGAGATGTTGATACACAGATTGCTGTAGCACGTATTATGATGGCTTACGAATTCTTAGATTTAACAAATTATTTCGGTGATGTACCTTATTGGTCATTAAGTGGAGCTAAAAATCCTGATTTTCAAGCTTTACAGATTGATACATATGCTCAGCCTAAATATGTTAAGCAAGAAGAAATCTTCAAAAACTTATTACAAGAATTAAAAGAAGCTGAAGCGCAATTGGATATTACTGAAAAGAATGTATTTACAAGTCCTGAGAATAAAATTGGTGACCAAATTTATTTTGGAGATGCATCTAAATGGAAAAAATTTGCAAACTCGTTACGTTTAAGAATTGCTAACCAAATTAAAGATGTATATCCTGAAGCGAAAGCTGAAATGCAAGATGCTATTGCAAAAGGAATTTTTACCTCAAATGAAGACAATGCTTTGCAACATTATGGAACATCGGCTGTGGAAGGTTCTCCATTTTGGAGTGAATTTTTTGTAGGAAATAGAAATGACTTCTATGTGAATAATCAATTAATAAGATTATTAAAAGGACAATCTGGTAATTATGGAGTTGATCCACGTTTACAAAAATATGCTGCACCTTTAGGAACATCAAAAGCTAACGCTGGTTCAGGTAACTATGTAGAAACGGATGATATTACAAAATATCAAGGAATTCCTTATGGATTACCATCTACTCGTTTAGCCTCAAATAATCAGGTATCTAAAGTATCTCCATTTTCAAAAACTATTTTCTCTGCAGATTATGCTGAGGTTTTAATGGAATACTCTGAAGTAGAATTCTTGTTATCAGAAGCTAATGGTTGGAACCAAACTAATTATGTGAATGGTGTGATAGCATCTATGCAAAAATGGGGAGTAGATCAAGCTAAAATTGATGCTTATGTAGCTGCATTACCAGCTGCAAATAAAGAAAATGTAATTACTCAAAAGTATATTGCTTTGTATATGCAGCCTCAAACTGCTTGGGTAGAATATAGACGTACAGGATATCCTAATGGTAGTATTTTATTATTACCTGGTCAAACTGGATATGAAATAGATGGTACTCCATACGTATTCACTCCATTAGTAGCAGGTATGACTGATATTCCGTATAGAATTTCATATCCATTAGGTGAACAAACTCTTAATACTACAAATTGGAATGAAGCAGTTTCAGCTTATGGCGGAAAGGATCCAATTAATGGAAAATTATGGTGGATGACTAAATAATATAATATCCATTTTCTTTATAAAAGCAGCAAAATTATTTTTGCTGCTTTTTTTATTTTATTGATTTTTAATGAAATAAATTGTATATTGGATAATAAATATTATGAGTATGTTAAAAATTAAAATATTTTGTTTTTTTGCTTCTTTTTGTTTAGGTGTCAATGCTCAACAAAATTTATTAACAGATGGGGTTGATAGAACTTTAAATGAAAGAATATCCCATCAAATAAGTAATATTCAAAATGAAATTGCTTTAAGAAATAAAGGTGAAGTGATAACTCAATATGAAGGTAGCCAGTATTTTAATCCAAATTTTGAGGATATAGAAATAAAAGGTTTTAATTTAGACTTTTCTAAACTTAGATACAATGCTTATTCAGATGAAATGGAATTTGAAAAAGAAGGTAAAATTTTTAATTTAACCAAAGTTCCTGAGTTGATGATTTATTTTCCGTTAACTCAATATCAATTTCTTAAATATCCTACTAAAAATGGAAAAATTGAAGGGTATTTAGAGGTTTTAGTTTATGATAAAGAAAAATATTCTTTATATAAAAGGAATAAAAAAATTATTACTCACGGAGAATTTAAAAATAATGCAAATAAAGCAAATACAAAATTCTCATTGGTGAATGACAGTGACTTATATTTAATTAGACATAAAGAAGATAAGTTTTATGTTTTTCCTACAAATGAAAAACAACTAAATAAGATTTTTAATAATCCAAATTTAGTAGAATTTGTAATTAAAAATAATTTAAATTTTAGTTTTGAAAAAGATAAGATAAAACTTGTAGATTACTTGAATAAGCTTTAAGATTTATATTAAAAACAAAATAACAAGCCAGTTGGCTTGCTATTTTGTTTGAGTATATTAATAAATTCTTAATTCGAATAATTAGGAGCCTCTTTTGTAATGACAACATCATGTGGGTGAGATTCGTGTAAACCAGCACCTGTAATTTTAACGAATTTACCGTTATCAATTAAATCTTGAATACTTGGAGTTCCGCAGTAACCCATTCCAGCACGTAATCCACCGCATAATTGGTAAACAACTTCTGCAATAGAACCTTTGTGAGGAACACGACCTTCAATTCCTTCTGGAACTAATTTTTTCGCATCAGCTTGGAAATAACGATCTTTAGAACCGCGTTTCATTGCAGCTAAAGAACCCATTCCTTGATATGCTTTGAATTTCCGACCTTGGAAAATAATTTCTTCTCCTGGCGCTTCATCTGTACCAGCAAATAAACTTCCTAACATGACCAAGTTTGCACCAGCAGCAACTGCTTTTACAATATCTCCTGATAATTTGATACCACCATCTCCAATAATTGAAACGTTTCTTGTTTTTGCATAAGAATGTACATCATGAATAGCAGAAAGTTGAGGTACACCAACACCAGCTACAACACGAGTTGTACAGATAGAACCTGGTCCAACACCAACTTTTAAAGCATTTGCTCCAGCATCAATCAAAGCTTTTGCTGCTTCAGCAGTTACAATATTTCCACCCACGATATCTAATTCAGGGAAAGCATTTCTAACTTCAGCAACTTTACTAATAACTCCAGCAGAATGTCCGTGAGCTGAATCTAACGCTACGATATCAACACCTTTGTTTACTAAAGCTTGAACGCGTTCTAATGTATCAGCACCAACTCCAACTCCTGCACCAACACGTAAACGACCTTTTGTATCTTTACATGCATTAGGGAATTCAGTTAAATTGTCAATATCTTTTATCGTAATTAATCCGATTAATTTATTGTTTTCGTCAACGATTGGTAATTTTTCGATGCGGTAACGAGAAAGAATTTCTTTTGCTTTCTTAAGGTCAGTATCAATATCAGAAGTTACGATATTTTCTTTTGTCATCACGTCTTCTACCAATTGATCGAAGTTTTCTTGGTAACGAATATCACGATTTGTAATGATTCCAACCAATGTTCTATCTTCTTCAACAACTGGTAAACCAGAGATTTTGTATTTCTCCATTAAGTTTACTGCATCTTGCAACTTGTGATGACGAGATAAAGTAATTGGATCAGAAATCATTCCGTTTTCCGAACGTTTTACCATATCAATTTCATTCGCTTGTTCTTCGATCGACATATTTTTGTGAACGAAAGATAAACCTCCTTCACGCGCTAATGCAATTGCTAATCTTGCTTCTGATACAGTATCCATTGCAGCAGAAACTATCGGAATGTTAAGGGTGATATTGTTTGTGAATCTTGTTTGTAGAGATACTTGGTTCGGTAATATCTCTGAGTAGGCAGGCACTAATAACACATCGTCAAAAGTGAAGCCCGTTTGTAGAATTTTGTCTGTTAAAGGCATTGCTTTTTGCATTGCAAATTTAGATTAAAAAAGTTTAGAATCAAAACTATTTGAGAAAATGTATCTTTATTTTGAAGGATTTGATGTTTTGTTAATATGTAAATGAATCGATTAGAAACTTTAAAATTAATTTTAAAATATTCGATAAATCTATATTGTTTATATGAGATTCTAATCAGAATTTAATCATTTCAATCCTAAGCTATATCAATTTTTTATCTTATTTTCGCAAGATAGTTTATTAAAACAAAATGGATATAAATTTCAAAAAGTGGAACAACATCTTGGGTGTTGCGATGTTCTTGATAGCGACAATATTGTATTTGGCGTCGATGGAGCGTTACCTGAGTTTGTGGGATTGTGGTGAGTACATTGTATCATCAGCAAAATTGGGAGTTACGCATGCGCCAGGAGCAGCTTTGTTCCAAATAATGGGAGCAGTTTGGTCTGGTTTAGCTTTTGGTGACGGAAGCAAATATGCCATATTAATCAACAGTACATCTGCCTTATATAGCGCAGGAACAATTATGTTTTTGTTTTGGACAATTACATATTTTGCTCGAAAAATGTTTGCAAAAACGCAAGATCCAATGAATGTTGATGCAATTGAGCTAAATGCTTCTCAAAAAATTATAACATTAGGAAGTGGATTAGTTGGAGCTGCAATTTTTATGTTTAGCGACACATTCTGGTTTTCTGCAGTAGAAGGAGAAGTTTATGCAATGGCATCTTTCTTCACAGCGTTATTATTTTGGCTGATTACAAGATGGGATCAAGTCGCTGATACACCTAGAGGAAACAAATGGTTGGTAATTATTTCGTTGGTGATTGGTTTATCGGTTGGTGTTCACTTAATGGCAATGTTAGCAATTCCAGCAGTTTGTTTTGTATATTATGCTCGAAAATATAGATTTACAATCAAAAGTTTCTTAATCGCAAATGTTATTACATTGATTATTTTAGCTTTTGTATTCAAAATAATTTTCCCAGTTGTAATGACTTTCTTTGGTAGAACAGAGATTTATGTAGTCAATAATTTGGGAATGCCTTTCAATTCAGGGACAATTATCGCCGCTATTATTTTAATCGCAGTTTTCTATTTTGCGATTAAATTAACTCAGAAATATGGTTCAGCTTTATTGAATACAATTTCGTGGTGTGTGATTTTTATGTTGATTGGTTTCTCATGTTGGTTAGTTATTCCGATTCGTGCCAACGCAAATCCTCACATGAATTTGAATGATCCTGATACAGCTTTGGGTGTTTTAGATTATTTTAATCGTGAACAATATGGTTCTTGGCCTGTGATGTACGGACCAGTTTTTACGGCTCATATTGCAAGTGATGGAATCAAGCGTGATACTAACGGAGCGCCAGAAAGTACAGTTCGTAGTTCTGAATATATCAAGGATCAACGTACAGGAAAATATTTGAAAGTTTCGGATCGTTTAGATTATACATACGAAGATAAATATGTAAAGTTTTTTCCTAAAATGTTTAGTCCAGATCCTAGTGTAATGGAGAATTATGCGGCAGTTTATGCTTTTCCAAAATTCTCTTTGAATGCACAATATGCTGGTGATAAAGAAGCGCAGCAAATGTACGCTCAATTGGTAGAAAAGCGTCAAAACAGACAATTAAAGGTTTCAGAACTTAAGAAATATGGTGAGATTTTAGATATCGAACCACCTACATTTGGTGAACAATTTAATTACTTTATTGATTACCAAATCAACTATATGTTTATCCGTTACTTTATGTGGAATTTCTCTGGTCGTCAAAATGATTTAGAAGGTAATTTCGAGATTACAAAAGGTAACTGGATTTCAGGAATTCCATTTATTGATAATCCACGTTTAGGTGATCAATCAAAATTACCAGATGAATATAGAAATGATGGAACAAATGTGTATTTCATGTTACCTTTATTCTTAGGTTTAATCGGATTATTTACACAATTAAACAGAAATTTTGTCAACTGGTGGTCATTGTTGTCATTGTTTATTTTAACAAGTGTCGGAATCATCTTTTACACATCTGTAAAACCTTTCGAGCCTCGTGAACGTGATTATGCATTAGTAAGTTGTTTCTATGCATTTGCGATTTGGGCAGGATTGGGTGTACAAGGAGTTTATTTATTACTTCAAAAATTGATGAAGAAAGAATTGAAACCGTCTTTAGCAATTGGAACAACTGTTATTTTAGCTGGTATTCCAATTTTAATGGGAGCTCAAAACTGGGATGATCACGATCGTTCAGAGCGTTCTGTAGCTTATTCTTTGGCTTACAATTATCTGAATCCGCTTGATAAAAACGCCATTCTTTTCGTGTATGGTGACAATGATACTTATCCACTTTGGGGATTACAAGAAACCGAAAATTTCCGTGATGATGTAAAAATTGCGAATTTAACGTTGGCAGCTTCTCCATGGAATTTAGAGCAATTATTACGCAGAACGTACAATGCAGCGCCACTTCCAAGTGATTTGAAACCGAAAGATTATCAATCAGGAACTAACGATCAAATTTTTGTTGTTGGAGGCTCTATTAAAAATATCTTTGATCAAATAAATGGTTTCATCAAACCAGGATCTAATCAAACATTAGAAACGTTAAGTCAAATGCCAATCGAGCAAGTTGGTCAATATTTGTCTGATCCTGAAATTGATCCAAACCAAGTGATGTCAGTTTATAAAAGTTTAAAACCTTTGCAAAAATATATCACAACAGATAGTATGACAGCTAAAGAAGCGATGGATTTTATTTTAGATAATAAATCACCAGAGAAACAAGCTTTAGCAGATTATTTTGGTTATCCAATTGGTGGGGCAAATTATTTACCTGTTTCAAAAATTGTAGTTCCTGTAAATAAAGCAAATGCGCTAAAATACGGAATTGTAAGTGCAAAAGATGCAGATAAAATGGTTGATTCAATCACAATTAATATCAAAGCGTCAAGTTTATTCAAAAACAATTTGTTGTTGTTGTCAATGATGGCGAAATACAATTGGGATCGACCTATCTACTTTAGTGGAGGAGGAATTTCTGATCCAGAAAATACATTCTACATGAATGATTATTTATTGAATGCAGGGATGAGTTATAAATTAGTTCCAATTTATACACCTTTTGGTAAAGGAGGAATTATTGGAGCTTCTGATAATGATATGTTGTTAAGAACATTCAATTCGTATAAATGGTCTGGATATAATAATCCTGATGCGTCATTTAGTTTGACAGAGCGTAATTACACATCTTCTTATAGAAATACTGCAGTTCGTTTGGCAGATGATTTATTGAATGCTGGACGCAAAAAAGAAGCGATTGCAGTTTTAGACAAAGTGATGTTAGAAATTCCTGCTTTAGCGAAATACGACATTGGTTATGGAGTAAGTAGAATTGCCGGAATTTATTTGAAAGCTGGAGAGGATAAAAAAGCGCAAGAATTGTTTGCACATGTTCGTAAAGAAGCAAATGCGAAAATAGCTTTCTTTGAGTCGTTGCCTTCAGGGAAAGGATATTCAATTGGTTCAGATTTAGCCGCGGCTAAGAATGATTTGATGATGTCAATCTACAACGAAGCTTCCGCTTTAGGTGAAAGAGGTGATAAAGAAAAAGCATTGAAAGTTTTTGAATCTGCTTATAATCCTGTTTTGAAGAAATTCGAAACCTTATATAAAGAAGTTGTTGCAGACGGAAAAGTTGATGCAGCTGATCAAGCAAAAATCATGAATCAGTTTAATTATTTAGACGAAATGATTGGTGTAGCAGCAGAAATTGATACCAATTATGCGAAACAACAACAGAATATTTTATACAAAATGGTCGGACAATAAGTCAAATCAATAAAAACAGAAAAGCTCCAAAATTATTTTGGAGCTTTTTTTGTATAATAAAGTTTTGAATATTAAGTAATTGTTAATTTTAGTGTGTTTTATCATTATTGATTTTTAGAGTTTGGCACACAAATTGAAATTATACAAACAAGTTTAACAAAATTGTAAATATTTTAAAACATTATAAAAATGAAAAAAGTATTATTAACAGCTGCTTTAGCAGTAGCAGGTATGATTGGAGTTTCAGCGCAAACAACAGGTATAGAAGGAGGTGTTCATATTGGTATTCCAGTAGGTGATGCGGCAGATTATTCTTCTTTCAATCTTGGTGTTGATTTAGCTTACTTACATCCAGTAGCTTCTAATGTAAGATTAGGGGTTGCAACAGGATATGATCACTTTATTGCTGATAGCAAATTTAAAGATGTTGGAGGAAAAGATTATGGATTTATTCCATTAGCGGCTTCTGCTAAATTTGATGTTGCTCAAAACTTTTTCTTAGGAGCAGACTTAGGTTATGCTTTTGCTACAGGAGACAATTGGAAAGGTGGATTATATTACCAACCAAAAGTAGGTTATTCAGGAGCTAACTTTGATGTTTATGCAGCTTATAAAGGTTTAGAATCAAAAAGAGAAATTTTAGGAAGAGATTTTGATGCTGCTTCAAGTGCAGTAGCAGTTGGTTTTGCTTACAAATTCTAATTAAAGAACAACTTATAATTGATACAAGCTACATCGAAAGATGTAGCTTTTTCATTTTAATTCAATTCTTTAAATGTTAAATATTTGAGTTAAAACCATTGTTATTCAATGTTTTAAGGTTGTTAAAGTATGGTTTTAACATTATTTGGCATAGCACTTGAAATTATGTATGCATCATAATTAGAACTATAAAATTTAAAAAGATGAAAAAATTATTTTTTATTGCTGCTGCAATGTTAGGAGTTGTTAGTTTGAGCGCACAAGAAAAAACAACATCTGCACAATTTGGTATTAAATCAAGTGCAAATATGTCTTCATTTAACGGGAAAGACGTGAACAATAATGATTATAAGGTTGGTTTTGGAGCTGGTTTGTATGGACATTTTCCAATTACAGAACAGTTTGCAGTTCAGCCAGAGGTTAATTTTACACGAATGGGGGGACGAGAAAAAACTGACGTAACAGAAGTTGGAAACACGACGGTCAAAAATTACAATAAAACGACTTTAGATTATATTCAAGTTCCAGTAATGCTTCAATTTTATCCTGCTGGAAGTCGCTTTAATATAGAGGCTGGACCTCAATTTGGATACAATGTATATGCGAGTAATAAAACGCAAGTTAGTACTTATGTAAACAACATGGTGTACAATACGGAAGAAAAAACTGACATTAAAGATAATGTAAAAGATTTTGATTTCGGTGTTAACTTTGGTTTGGGATATAATGTAACAGATAATATCAATGTTGGAGCGAGATACTATATGGGATTAACTAAAATAGGAGATAATAAAAACAACAACAATGTAGAAGTTGGTGATGTGAAAAATCATTCGTTTTCTGTAGGAGTTGGATATTCGTTCTAATCGAGAATATTTAAGTATAAATAAAAAGGATTCTGAGTTTATCAGAATCCTTTTTTATGTTTTTATAAAATTTAGCATTAATCTTTCAACGCAATTTTTTTAATTGATTGTGTCAAAATTATTTTATTAATGATGAATAAAATGATCACGATGATTAATCCAAAACCGATCACTTCCCAAACGTGAGAACTTTCTGTTGCCATAAATTTCCCGACTTTTTCTTTTATGATATCTAAAACAAAATAAACTAACGGAATAGAAATAATATAACTGAATAACATAAATATAATCGAAAATTTCAGATACGGACGAGCCAGTTGGTTGATGTTGTAACCAATCAAAAATAAATCCTTTGTTTTGTGTTTATTCTTTTCAATCATCAATTGAAAATTGATAATCATCAACCAAATCGCTGCAAAAACAATGATTAAGCCAATAAATAAAACCAACGAAAAAGCTAATTTCAGATAATACGTCAATTCATTATTTTTCAATTCATCTTTGTTGATATCATAATTTTGTTGCTCAAAATAAGTCGAAGCATTTTCATCTCCTTGAGATTTCGTTTCAACAACAATTCGTGAAGGTTCTGTATTTTTTTGAGGTGCATAAGTTTGATTTGCCCATTCCAAAAAGTTTTCAGGAACTAAAATCGTATTAATTTTTGTTGTAAAATCGACAATTCTTGCTTGATATACTTTCTGATTTTCTCCTTTTCCTAAAATCAATTGAAAAGGAATTTTAGTAAATAATCCTTCCGAAACTTGTGGTAAACCTTGACTTGTTGCAAAACCGAAATTGTACAAATTCAAATAACTTTTCGGAATAATAATCGGAATAAAATCTTCTCCTTCTTGCCATTTCCAATCTGACTCTTTTACATCAATGAAATCTTCTGGAACAGATTCGAAAAATAAATCAGTTGAAAAACCACGAATTCCAGCAACTCCACCAACTTGTAATTTTACAGGGAATTGACTGCTTTTGAATGTTCCGACTTTTGCAACAAAATTCTGTGATTTCAAATCATTAATTTCATCTTCACTAAAACTTGGTTTTTCACCAGTCAACGTTTGTAAAGACGATATTTTTTTGTTTAAGACCACATAATTTGCTTTCCAAACTGAACTATCTTCTCCAAAATTTTTGGCATAATCCAAATAAATTGTTCCAGCCAAAATCAAGATGAAAAATCCGATAATAGAGAAAAAACAAAAGGTTGTAATTCGCAAGAAACTTAGGTTTTTACGAACCAATTTTTCAATTAAATTTTTAGAGTTGAATGACATTTGCAAGGCGTTTATCGTGAATTTCGTGTAAGCTTGTAAAGATGATTCCAGCGTTATTTTTTGCAGCTTCTTTGGTAACTAAATCAATCAGAAGTTGTTGATTTATTTCATCTAAATGACTAAAAGGTTCGTCCAAAAGTAGAAAATCAAATGGTTGACAAAGTGCGCGAATCACAGCAATTCGTTGACGTTGACCATAAGAAAGATGAATCGCTTTTTGATGTAAATGACTTTTTAAACCAACTTTTTCAATCCATTCAATAATTTGATTTTCGGATTGATGTTGTGTTAATACATTTTTTAATTGGATATTTTCCATCAAAGTTAATTCTTCAAACAAATGCAAACCTTGAAAAACATACGCAATTTTTTCGCGTCTAATTTTTGTCCAATCATTCAAAGAATAATTCTTAATATTTTGTCCATCAAACAAAACTTCTCCGTCATAATCTTTTCTATCACCGTACAAAATATTAATCAACGTCGATTTTCCAACACCAGAATGTGCAACGATTTGATAAATATTTCCGCTTGAAAAAGTGTATGTATTTTTCCAAATTTCAGATTGTTCGAACCCAAATTCTTTCAAAGGATGCGGAACAAGTTGACTGATTTTAATTTCCATTTTGTTGTGCAGCTTGATTGAAAAATAGTGAATAAGCTTGGTCCAAAAGTAAGAAAATCACTTCCAAACTATTTTTATCCGTCTTTTTCATATGTATTTTTCCTGTTTTTGTGTATTCATTCGAAACGCGGTAATCGATGTGATCAAAATAAGATAAAACCGTTTGCATTTCTTTCGTGTTTCCGAACGGAATTTGTTGATAAATATATTTTTGAACTTCTTTTGGATATTGATCAAAATTTAGATTCACGTAACCAAACATTGGATTTGAAGCGTTTGTAGCGTATCCTGTTGTGACAAAATTTGAAGAACTTACCATATTGTTCAAATATTGATTCATGATCGATTGATTATTTGTAATGTACATCAAATTGTTTTTGTATGTCATATAAATCTTCATATTTGTCGAAATTGGTAACATGTAATACGGTCCAATTTTCTGAATATTTTCTTGATGAGATTTAATAAATTCGTTGAAGAAAAGATCGTTTTTCATTTTTCCTCCCAAAACAAATTGCGGATAAACAACTTGCTTGATAAAAGCTTCTTTCTTACCAAAAAAATCATTTGGATTGAATGCTTTTCCGATCTCAAAATCATAAACACTAAACAAAGCTTCGCCTTCAAAACTTTGTTCTAATTTGTTCAAATCAATTTCATATTGTTCTAAAAAAGTAGTCAAGAAATTCTGATTTTCGAACACATAACGCGTGTTGGCAGGATAAATTCCAAGTCCAATATTCATGTAACTTTGCGCAGGAAAATACTTGAAAAAATCAGTATTGATTTTTGATTTCCACATTGGATGTTTTTGCAATTCAACTTTTGTAATCGCATCTGGATGAAATTTTTGAGTGAAACTAATTCCGTCCGAAGTAAATGAAATAAAATTGACCCAAGAACTTTTTGTGAAATCAAGGTTTTTCTTTTCAGAACTTTCATGTTTCGAGAAGTTTTTCAAGAAATTTCCAGTGTACCAAATGTTGATATCCTGCGAGTTTTTGACAAAATCTCCAAAACTATTATTTTCCTTCGCAAGCGAATGTTTGTCGTTGATAATTTTCGTAAAATAATCTTGAATCGCTTTTTCTCCAACTCCAAATTCAGAAACAATCAATAAAAATTGAGATTTGTTCCAAGCTATAAACGGTTTATTGAATCCAGAAATAGTCGTAAAGCCATCTTTCTTTTCAAACGAAATTTCTTTTTTGTATAAACCTTTGTAAATCGTTGATAAATGTTTTTCAAATTGATCTTTGTCGCGCATATTTGTAATTAACGCAACCATATTTTTTCCATTAATTTTTTGCCCAAAAAGGTAAATAGGACTGATGATATCTACTCCCGAAGAAGTTGGATTGTTTTTAATATCATTTAATAATTGATCAAAAGTTGGGTCTTGATTTTTAAGTTCGCCTTCGGCTAATTGATAAATTTTGTATTGTTCTAATTTCTGAAAATTACCTTTTTCTGCAATTGATTTTGGATTTATCAACGCAACAAAATCTGCATCTGTTGGAATCAAAACCGTATAATCTTCGTTTTTGGAACAACTTGCAAAAAGCAAAATTAGAAATAGAATTGAGTAATATTTGAAGCCTTTTTTCATCGAAAAAATATCTTTAGAAATTGTTGTTAATTATTTGGTTAATGCTGAATTAAATCTGAAATCATCTGATTTTTATTCAAGAATTGTTAAATCTATAATATTGGTATAAATTTAAGCAATTATTAATATGATTTTCGTTTCTATAACAATAAAAATATGTAAAAATTTCTTATATTCGCACTCCTTGATTTAGAAGAAATAAGAAAGAATTCGATGGCAAAAAAGTTTAGAGAATATAAGCACTTAGACTTGGTACAAGTCTCAAAAGAAACGTTAGAAGAATGGAAACAAAATAATGTTTTCGAAAAAAGTATTTCTACGCGTGATGGAAATCCATCTTTTGTGTTCTATGAAGGTCCTCCTTCTGCAAACGGAAAGCCAGGGATTCACCACGTTTTAGCACGTTCTATCAAAGATATATTTTGTCGTTACCAAACCTTGAAAGGAAAACAAGTTTTTCGTAAAGCGGGTTGGGATACGCATGGTTTACCAGTAGAATTGGGAACTGAGAAAGAATTAGGAATTACCAAAGAAGATATTGGAACTAAAATTTCAATTGAAGAATATAACGAAGCTTGTAAACGTACAGTAATGCGTTACACAGATTTGTGGAATGATTTGACTGAAAAAATGGGTTATTGGGTGGATATGGAAGATCCATATATCACGTATAAACCAAAATATATGGAGTCTGTTTGGTGGTTGTTGAAACAAATTTATAACAAAGATTTGTTGTACAAAGGTTATACAATTCAACCATATTCTCCGAAAGCTGGTACAGGTTTATCTTCACACGAGTTAAATCAACCAGGAACTTATCAAGATGTTACAGATACAACGATTGTTGCTCAATTTAAAGTAAAGAAAGATTCGACAGATTTATTTAATGATTTTGATGGAGATGTGTATTTCTTAGCTTGGACAACAACACCTTGGACGTTGCCATCAAATACAGCGTTAACAGTTGGTCCAACTATCGATTATGTTGTAGTTGAAACATTCAATCAATATACATTCGAGCCAATTCGCGTAATTTTAGGAAAACCATTGGTTTCTAAACAATTCGGTAAACCATATTTCTTAGCAGAAACAGAAGAAGATTTCAAAGTTTATGCGGCAGGAAATAAGACAATTCCATACAGAATTGTAGGAGAATACAAAGGTGCTGATTTAGTTGGAACTCGTTATGAACAATTATTACCTTGGGCGTTGCCTTACGAAAATGCAGAGAATGCTTTCCAAGTAATTCCTGGAGATTTCGTAACAACAGAAGATGGTACAGGTATCGTACATACTGCGCCTACTTTTGGTGCGGATGATGCGCGTGTTGCAAAAGATGCTGGCGTTCCTCCAATGTTGGTATTAGATACGCATGGAAATGCTGTTCCTTTGGTCGATTTACAAGGTCGTTTTGTGACTGATTTACCAGAAGGTTACGGAGGTAAATATGTAAAAAATGAATACTACGATGATGGAACTGCTCCTGAAAAATCGGTTGATGTAGAAATCGCGATTTTATTGAAAGAGCAAAACAAAGCCTTCAAAGTAGAGAAATATAAACACAGTTATCCACATTGTTGGAGAACGGATAAACCTATTTTATACTATCCATTAGATTCTTGGTTCATCAAAGTGACGGATGTAAAAGATCGTATGGTTGAATTGAACAAAGAAATCAATTGGAAACCTAAAGCGACTGGAGAAGGACGTTTCGGAAACTGGTTAGAAAATGCGAATGATTGGAACTTATCTCGTTCTCGTTATTGGGGAATTCCATTACCAATTTGGAGAACTGAAGAAGGAGATGAAGTAACTGTAATTGGTTCTGTTGAAGAATTAGTTGCTGAAATTGAAAAATCTGTTGCGGTAGGTGTAATGACTTCTAATCCTTTCCAAAATTTCGAAGTTGGAAATATGACAGAAGAAAACTATGATTTAATCGACTTACACAAAAATGTAGTAGATGAAATTACATTAGTTTCTGCATCAGGAAAACCAATGAAACGCGAAGCGGATTTGATTGACGTTTGGTTTGATTCTGGAGCAATGCCTTATGCGCAAGTTCACTATCCATTCGAAAATAAAGAATTGATTGATAATGGAACAATGTATCCAGCTGATTTTATTGCAGAAGGTGTCGATCAAACACGTGGATGGTTCTATACATTGCATGCAATTGGAACATTAGTTTTTGATTCGAAAGCATACAAAAATGTAATGTCAAACGGATTGGTTTTAGACAAAAATGGTCAAAAAATGTCAAAACGTTTGGGGAACGCTGTCGATCCATTTGATACATTGGCAACTTATGGTCCTGATGCAACGCGTTGGTACATGATTGCGAATGCGCAACCTTGGGAAAACTTGAAATTTGATATTGCTGGAGTGGACGAAGTTCGTCGTAAATTCTTCGGAACATTATACAATACCTATTCATTCTTCGCTTTATACGCGAATGTGGATGGATTTACATTTGAGGAAGAAGAAATTCCTGTAAATGAAAGAGCTGAATTAGATCAATGGATTATTTCTGAATTGAATACATTAACGAAAAAAGTTGATGCATTTTTAACAGATTATGAACCAACAAAAGCGGCTCGTGCTATTCAAGAATTTGTAATTGATAATTTATCAAATTGGCACGTACGTTTATCAAGAAGACGTTTTTGGAGAGGTGATTATTCGAAAGATAAAATTGCAGCTTACCAAACATTGTACAAAGTTTTAGAAACTGTTTCTATTTTAGGTTCGCCAATCGCACCATTCTTCATGGATCGTTTGTACAAAGATTTGAATGCAGCTACAGGTAAAAATCCTGCAGAATCTGTGCATTTAGCAGATTTCCCCGTTGCAGACGAATCATTGATTAAAACCGAATTAGAAGAACAAACGCATTTAGCACAAACGGCGACAAGTATGATTTTATCACTTCGTAAATTGAGTGATAACAAAGTACGTCAACCATTACAAAAAGTAATGATTCCTGTATTGAATGATACGATGAAAGCTAATTTGGAAGCTGTATCAGAATTATTGAAACAAGAAGTTAACGTTAAAGAAATTCAACTTTTAACAAACGAAGAAGCATCAAGTCTTTTAGTGAAATCTATTAAACCTAATTTCAAGACTTTAGGTCCGAAATATGGAAAAGAAATGAAGGCTATTTCGGCTGCTACAGCAGAATTGACGAATGAAGAAATTGTTAAATTAGAGCAATCAGGTAAAATAGATTTGTTAATTGACAACAAAACATTAACTTTAGATTTAGAAGATTTTGAAATCGCTACAAAAGACATCCCAGGATGGACTGTAGCTTCTAATTCTACATTGACAGTAGCACTTGATTTACAATTGACTGAAGAGTTAATTAATGAAGGTGTTGCACGTGAATTGGTAAATAGAATTCAGAATCTACGTAAAGAAACCGGACTAGAAGTAACCGACAAAATTATACTTAACTTAAAAAATGATGAATCAATCGTAAATGCAGTCGAGCAAAACAAAGATTACATTTGTTCTGAGACATTAGCCGAAGATCTTGTTTTACAGGATCAAGTTGCAAATGGGGCAGAGGTTGAAATTAATGGATTGATGACGCAAATTGCGATTACAAAACTGTAAGCGTATGGCAACAACAGATGAAAAAGTAAGGTACTCTGATGCAGAGTTGGAAGAATTTAGAGCAATAATTCAAGACAAATTAGATCAAGCGATAAAAGATTACGAATTATTGAAAGAAGCTTACACGAACGATAGTAACAATGGTACTGACGATACGTCTCCAACGTTCAAGGCGTTTGAAGAAGGTTCTGAAACCATGTCGAAAGAACAAAATGCACAATTAGCAGCACGACAAGATAAATTTATCCGTGATTTGAAAAATGCATTGTTACGTATTTCGAACAAAACATACGGTATTTGCCGTGTAACAGGAAAATTAATTAATAAAGATCGTTTGAAATTAGTTCCGCATGCAACATTAAGCATCGAAGCTAAAAATATGCAACGTTAATCAAGTATTTTGAAAAAAGTAGTACTCATTACCATTTTGGTTTTAATCATTGACCAAATTTCAAAATTTTACGTAAAAACACACTTTTTTTTAGGTGAAGACGTAGATGTTTTGGGTTGGTTTAAAATAGCATTTGTAGAAAATCCTGGAATGGCATATGGAATGCATTTCGGAGGAGAAACAGGAAAAATAGTTTTATCACTTTTACGAATTGCTTTAATCGGAATGATTATCTACTATATTAATGCATGGTCGAAAAAACTAAATAATAACTTCTTTATCATTCCGATTGCGCTTGTTTTGGCAGGTGCAATAGGGAATGTACTTGATGGAATTTTTTATGGCGTTATTTTCGATAAAGGAACTACTTACAATGAAATGTTTCAGGATTGGGTAGGATATCAAGGTGTCGCACAAGCAAACTTTGCTGGTTATTCTGGTTGGTTTACAGGCTGTGTCGTAGATATGCTTTATTTCCCAATTGTGGAGTTCGATTGGCCTTCTTGGATTCCAATTATAGGCGGACAACATTATAAGTTCTTTCAGCCTGTATTTAATATCGCAGATTCGGCTATTTTTATTGGAGGACTTACTTTGTTTCTTTTCCGTAAAAAAGCATTTACAACCGAAAATGGTGTAAGATTAAGATTTTAAAAAGATAATCCCTCAGTTCAAGCGCTGAGGGATTTTTTATTATATTTATTTGTACAAGAATTGATTTTGATGAATAGTTGGTTTAATCTTTTGACTGAAAGTTGTGACATGAATGATTTATCTAAATATGTTGCAATCTATCATGTCAAAAGCTGTTCTTATGACGAGAGTTTTATAAATAAAAGTATTTCTTTAGACGATATAATTTCAATCGTTAATAAAGGTTCTATTGATATTCAAAATGATATTTTAGAAATATTCGTAGCAATAAAGCAAAATAATACGAATGATTTAATCGTAATATAATCCTTTTGGTCTACAAAACAATCTTTAATATTAATGAAGAAATGAAAAATCAACTATTAATCAATTCAGAACAAGTTAAATGAAGGAAGTTTGTTATCGGAGTTTTTTATAGTTACAAAGAAGGCGGAGCGTAATATTCGTATTTATCATCTTTTGTAAAGATTAATTTAGAGTTAAGATCTTGTAACTGTATAATTTTTCCACTCTTTTTTATAATTTTAAACTTTACAACTTCATTCGTTTTCCGATTTTTCAGTTCTAGAATATTATTTTTTATTTCAACGTCATAATTATTAGCCTGCATTAATATTGTTCTAGAGATAATATCACCATTTTTAATGGATACTACTTTTGATTTATATTCAGTTTCTTCTGGGTAACTATTTATTCTCATAAAAGCTGAGTAATCATTGACTTGTAAAACTATTTCATAAGGGGATTCAGCAGGTAATAACGTGTCTTTTTCTAGTTTCCAAATAAAGTATTCGTTGTCAAAAGTTGGCTCGTATAATTTAGCTTTTGGAGGAGCTGGTAAAGGTGGAACTTTCTTTATTTTAGGTGGAGGTAAAGTTGTTTTCTTTTTTGTTGGGAGAAAGTGAAACATGAAAGTAAAAGAAATAATGGTAATACTAGTTTTGTAATTTTCATAAGAATTGATTTATATAAAATTACAAAAAATAATAAATAAAAAACTCCTTTCAATTTCTTGAAAGGAGTTCTGTTGTGGTCCCTACTGGATTCGA
>NZ_DICC01000029.1:0-19020 GCF_002415215.1 Empedobacter sp. UBA5036 | reverse complement strand
ACCAACTGAGCTAAGAGACCTATTTAGAATTTTATTTAAAAGACTTTCTAATGTCTTTATGTGGTCCCTACTGGATTCGAACCAGTGACCCCCTGCTTGTAAGGCAGGTGCTCTGAACCAACTGAGCTAAGAGACCTTCGTAATTGGATTGCAAATATAGGGCTGTTTTTGAATAATCCAAATAGTTAAAATGAAAAAAATTAAATAAAATTTAATGTTAGGGCTTAACTCTTTTCATTTCAAAGAAATAATTTTTCAGATTTTAAAAAGAAATATTCGTCTTTTTCTTTTTCTCTTCAATTTTAACCCCTTTAAACAGGTAAATAATCCCAATAAATGAGATAGAAATGGTGATGATAGAGAAAATAAATGCCGCACTTGTGGCTAAAGTTTCATCAAAATTGAATCGATGTGCAGCGTACATAAACACAGCTTCTCTAATCCCAAATCCACTAAACGAGATAATCGATAAGATCCCTGAAACTAAAAAGATCAATAAATATATACTGAAATTATCTGGATGAATATTCAATCCTTCTAAAACAAAATACAACATACCGACTTGTATCAATTGCAATACAATTGAATAAATCATCGAGTTATAAAATGTGCGTCTATGAATAGGGAAAATCATTCCTAAAATAAATGGAACAGCTATAAAACCAACCAAAGAAAGGATTAATGAACCATATTGTACCCAAGGATAATCAGTCAGATTTGATAAAAATATTAGGAAGATGATGATGAGTAACATTGCACAAAGACCGATAATTTTGTCAAGAAAAACCGCCTGCGAAATTTCTTTTAGACTGATTTTATAGTTTTTATTCAACACATAAACTTTGTATGCATCACCGCCAATTCCGCCTGGAACAAAGGTGTTGTAAAACATTCCTAAGAAATACAAACGTGCATTTGATTTGTATGATAAATCGAGGTTAATATCTCTGAAATAATAATCTAATCGGAAAACAGACAAGGCTTGCGAAAGAACATAAAGGATAACAGCAATAAAAATATACGCCCAATTTGCATTTTTGTAATGACTGAAAATATCAAAAATATGTAGTTTAACAAAGAAGATATAATAGATTAACGCAATACTAATCGTTAATTTAATTCCTGTTATAATATATTTTTTAGTTTTTGGATTCAATTGAAATCTTTTGATAATTAACGCACAAATTTAGAGAATCTTCTAATAACCATTCAAAAAATTATTTATCTACCAATATTTGCCTGATATTATGTAGTTTTGCGGATAAATTAATCGAATCATGCAATCAAAAGTTATTGTAATTACAGGCTCTTCTTCGGGGGTAGGATTGACTTTGGCAAATTATTTTTACGATAAAGGACATCAAGTTTATGGTTTATCAAGAACAGCTAAAGGTCAAGAAAAATTTAAACATATTGCAACAGATGTTTCGGATAAAGAAAATGTAAAACGTAGTTTTCAGCAGATTTTTTCGGAAACGAACAATCAAATTGATGTGTTGATTAACAATGCTGGAATTGGAATGTTAGGTGCTGTGGAAGATGCTTCGAAAGCTGATATCGAGAAATTATTGGACGTTAATGTGTACGGGCCTATTTATACAATGCAGGAGGTTTTACCTACAATGCGTGCGCAAAAAAACGGTTATATCCTGAATGTTTCTTCGATTGCGAGTAACAATGGTTTACCGTTTAGAGGTTATTATTCAGCTTCTAAAGCGATGATTGATCGTTTGGTTGAATCGGCTCGTTTAGAAAATCGTCATACAGGAGTGGAAATTGCAACATTGAATTTTGGAGATATCAAAACCAATATTGCAGAAGGTCGTGTGAAAACTTTTGTTTCAAAATTTTATCAAAAAAGATACGATGCAATGGTTGCCGATATCGATCACGAAGTGCAAGATGGTACACCAACAGAAGATTTGATTCCGATTATCGAAAATATTTTGGCTCAGAAGAATTTGAAACCACATTATTATATTGGAAAATCGATGCAGAAATTTTCTGTAACCTTGAAAAATATTTTACCTCAAAAAATGTTCGAAAATATTATTGCAAAATATTCAAAATTAGATTAATCCATGGAAGAAATTATTTGGCATTACAAATCTTTTGATGATTTAACGTCGAAAGAGCTATATAAAATAGTGCAATTGCGCAACGAAGTTTTTGTAATAGAGCAGGATTGTATTTATCAAGATTGCGATGATAAAGATTTGGTTTGTGGACATCTTTGGGCAACGATTGGTGATGAGGTTACGGCATATTCTCGAATTGTACCAAAAGGAATTTCGTATGAAAATGAACCTTCAATTGGTCGCGTAATTTCGAATCAAAAGTTTCGCCGTTATGGATTAGGAAAACAATTGATGAAAAATTCGGTTCAAGTCATCGAAAATCAATTTAAAACATCTGAAATCAGAATTTCAGCTCAATCTTATTTGAAAGAGTTTTATTCTTCATTTGGTTTCAAACAAGTTTCGGAAGAATATTTAGAAGACGATATCCCGCATATCGAAATGTTGAGAAAATGAAATTCTTAAAATACTTTTTCATTACGCTGTTTTCGGCTTTCATTGCATTGGTTTTGGTTGATGTTTATTATTCAAATCAACTCAAAAAAATGGCTTTGTTTAGCGGAGAAGTACAAGAATGGAATCAAATAAGAGAAGGAAAAACGAATGTTGAATTGGCTATTTTTGGTTCTTCTCGAGCATTTATTCAAATTAATCCGAATATTTTAGAAAAAGATTTAAAACTGACCACGCATAATTTTGGATTAAACGGGAGTAAATTTAAAATGCAATTGTATCGTTTCAATTTGTATTTGAATCATAATCCAAAACCGAAAGTTGTTGTTTGGAATTTAGATACTTTTTCGTTTTCACACATTGATGAAGTTTTTCAACCAAATCAATATGCGCCATTTATGTTGTGGAATTTTAAACTTTATGCTGCATTAAAAGAATATAAAGACACGAAATTGGTTGATTTTATTGTACCGCTTTATCGTTACAGAGATCAAACGTATTGGAAAGATCAAATTGTAAGGGCTAAGAAAGAAAAATTGCATAAAGATGGACTTTTTCGTGATGATGGTTTCAAATCATATAACCGAAAATGGAATGTTGATTGGGAAAAAATGAAAAAGAAAAACTCCGATTTTGATTTTTCAGATTATGCTTTATTAGAAGAATTAATTGCGAAATGTGAGCAAGAAAATATTCAGTTAGTTTTTACAATTGCACCCGAATTTTATAAAGGTCAAGATTATATGTTGAATCGAGATGAAGTGATTAATCGTTATCAAACAACATTACAAAAATATCACCTTCCGTTATTAGATTATTCGAGCGATTCGATTAGTTTTGATCAAAAATATTTCTACAACACAACGCACATGAATTATAAAGGTGCGGATACCTTTACAAAAGAATTAGCGAAAGATTTGAAAAAATATATAAAATAAAAAATCTCGTAAACCAAATGGTTTACGAGATTTTTAGTTATTGTTGAAGCGATTTGTATTCACTTAAAACTTCATCTTTTGAAAACTCTTTGTTGTAAACTTTCAATTCATCGAAGCTAACATTTTCTAATGAAATTTGCTTTAATGGAAACGTCAACGTTTTTACTTTATGAAATGAAATCTCTTTTCCTTTTTTATCTTTGTAAGGCAAAATGATTTCTTCTGTTTCCATTTTTTTAACCAGTTTTCCATTTACATACAAGCTTGTATTTTCTTTATTCCCTGTGATTGTAATAAAATTCCAGTCATTTAAATTCAAATGATCAGTCATCTGATAAGAATAACCATCACGCTTATATCCGACAGAATTTTTATTCAGTTCAAAGGTTGCGTTTTTTGATTTGAATAAAACATTTGCATTCTCTGCGTTAGATTTCAACCAAAAAGAAATGGTGTAGCTATTTCCAATCTCTTCTAACGGAAGATTTAATGTTGTTGTGCTATTCAATGAATTGTTAATAATTCCTTTTGCAAAAGAAGAATTATTTGAAGTGACTTTTTCATTGAAAAAACCGGAAATATCTTCTACAGAATTTTCAAACGGAAGATGAATAATTTGGCGAGTTTCTTCTCCAAAATATCCCCTTAAATTAATTCCTGGAGCTTCTGCAACGTTTATTTTTTTCTGATTAAAATCGAATAAAGCTGGATTATTATCACTTGCAGTCCACATTTTTTCAGCCAAAACTTGTATCGCAGGAAAAGCTCTGTTGTGTACATCTTTTTCAGAAATTCCATTGCCAGCAATATCATTCCAAATCCCAAACATTCCGCCTACAACAGTTGGGTCTCCTTTCTCAAATGTTATATTACCAATATTACGCGGCTCCCAATTGTTATAAATATTGTTGACATTTAGATAATCGTAATAATATCCAGCTGCAGGAACAATATAGAACCAACCGTCAGGAGTAGATATTTGTTTGTAACCCAATTTTTTCATTTCAACAGGATCTGCATATCCGTTGTACCACATATTTAGTGTGACATTTTTCGAGGTTACAGGAGTTTTTCCTTGCGCATGCGTAAGCGCTCCCCAAGCACGTACATCTTTTCCATTTTTCTGAACAGCTTTTATAAGAAAATCCGTAAATTTTCTGAACGACTCAGCTTCTTTTTTATCATATTCATCTGTTCCAATATGAACTTCTTTTCCTATAAATAAAGGATCTTGTCCTTTTGTGTATTCATCAAAAATAGCTTGAACAACTTCGTAAGTTTTTGGATTAGCTAAATCCAAATGATCTTTTCCATATTTATCACTTCCGATTTCAGGAATTACTTTTGTAATGGACAAAGAATGTGCAGGAACATCGATTTCAGGAATAATCTTAATTCCATATCGAAAAGCTTTTTTCTGTAAATCTTTAAATTCTTGTTTAGTATAATGACCATCTGCTGAAGTTAAACCTGAATATGTTTCATTTTCTAAGCGAAAACCCGAAGGTGTTTTATCCCAATTGAAATCGAAATATTTGTGAAATGCATTGTCATTTAAATGAATTTGAAAGTTGGATATTTTATAATAAGACAATATTTCGACGTAATCATTTAAAAAATCAATGGTAAAAAACTTTCGTCCAACATCCAAGATTAATCCACGTTCCGAATAAGTAGGATAATCTCTAATTTCTCCTTTCAGAATACTGTTTTTAGTTTTGGATTGATCTAATAATTGCAAAATTGTACGAGTTGCAAATACATTTCCAGTATAAGTTGGCGCAGAAAGCTGAACGAAATCTCCAATTTCCATTGCGTATCCCTCGTTTCCTAATGTTGTGTCTTTATGCTTAGAGATATAAATATCTCCTTTTGAAACTTTTTTTGTCGAAGTAATTTCTAATTTGTAACCGAACTGTTTTTGGAGATCTTCTTGTAATAATTTAGCAACTTCCAAATTTTCAGAATTGACATTTTCAATCACAATTTTTGAAGAAGAAGTTAAATTAAATTCTCCTTTTTCTCCGTGCCATTCACGCAAAGATGGAATTACAAAAGGTTTTGAATTGATACCTGTGTTTGTATATTTTCCGTTTATTTTTAAATTTTTTACAGGGATTTCTGTTGTGGCTTTATCTGATTTTCGAGTTATTTTGAATAATAAATTAATTGATTTAGAAATTAAAGGTTGATTTATTTTTCCATTCAAATCAATGATTGTTTGATTGTCAGAACCAATTAATTCAAAATTATACTTGTTCTGTTTCGGTAAAGAAAGGGTTTTACCATCAATTTTTATATTTGATTGAAGTTGAGATTGTAATTGAACAACTTCTATGCTATCAATTTTTGTTTGTGCGAAGATGGTTTGATGAGAGGAAAAAAGTAGGAGAGTAAGGGAGAGTTTTTTTGAAATTGTGGTAAAATGATTCATTTTTAATTTATTAAATAATCTACGATAGACCATTATTGTGTTAATTATTTAATAAAAATAGGAATCTATTTTGAATATAGCTTAAATCTTTTGCAGTTCTTTCTCTTTTTTTTGTGTTAAATAAACGCCTGATAAAATCATTCCGAATCCAAATAAATGGATCCATGAGATTTTTTCACCGACTAAAAATCCCCAAAAAACAGAAACTACGGGCATTAAATAAGTCACCATTGAGGCGAACATCGAACCTGTAGATTGTATCAATCGGTAGAATAATATCATCGCTAAGGCAGTTCCTAAAAGTCCTAAAATAGCGACAAAACCTAAACTTTTTAATTGTTGTTCTGTTCCTTCAAATACATCAAAAAATCCTGAAATAATTAAAATTAGAACTGAAGGTAATAACCAAATTGTAAACAAAGCTGATGATAATTGAAATGAAGGAACGTCGTTTAAATAGCGTGTTAAGATTAAACTGTTTAGACCGTAAAGAGCAGTTGCTAATACAATTAATAAACAATGTAAAAGACTATTTTCCCCAGAAAAACCATCGCCACCAATTAATAAAACAGCTCCGATAAATCCGATTATTGCTCCTAAAACTTGATTTTTAGTTCCTTTAATATTGAAAAATAAAGCACCAAAAAGTAAAATAAATAATGGGACTAAAGAATCTAAAATCCCAGCCATTGAACTTGAAACATGTGTTTGCGCCATTGGGAATAAAAACATTGGAATGAAATTTCCGCAGAAACCAGCCAATGCGACATATTTTAATTTGTTTTTCGGAATTTTAAATAGACTTGGAATTCCCCAAATAGCCAAAATTCCTCCAGCAATTGTTAGTCGTAATGCTCCAACTTGATACGGCGTGTATGCAACCAATCCTTGCTTGATGAGAATAAACGAGCTTCCCCAAGTTAGCGCCAAAACGCCAAGGATGATCCAATGTTTTAGTTCGATTTTCATTTTTCTAAGTTTGCGCAAAGATGCACATTTCAGATGATTTTATTGAGCTGTTATTTACAAAAACAATCTGTTGTATGGTCATTTACCATTCCGGTCGCCTGCATATGTGCATAAATAGTGGTTGAACCAAAGAATTTGAAGCCACGTTTTTTCAAATCTTTTGCAATTTGATCTGAAATTTCGGTTGTGGCAGGAACTTCTTTTATCGAATTCCAATTGTTGATAATTGGTTTGTTATCAACGTATTTCCAGATGAAATCGGAGAAAGAACCGAATTCTTTCTGAATTTCTATAAATAATTTTGCATTATTAATTGCTGCCGAAATTTTTCCTCGATGACGAATAATTCCTTCATTTTGTACCAATTCATCAATTTTAGTTTCATTAAATTTGGCTACTTTTTCTACATCAAAATCAGCAAAGGCTTTTCTGAAATTTTCTCGCTTTTTAAGAATTGTAAACCAACTTAATCCTGCTTGAAAAGATTCGAGAATCAAAAATTCGAATAAAATTTTATCATCTTTCACAGGTTTTCCCCATTCATTATCGTGATAATCGATATAATCTTGGTCTTTATTTACCCAAGCGCAACGTGTTTTTTCCATGGTTTTTTATTGTAATTTCTAAATATTTTTATAAGCCTCTTCAACCGAATAAACGGGTAATTGACATGTATAATTTTCGCAAATATGAATGGATGTTTTATTTTGGATGAATCGATTTTGAGTGATTTCTAAATTTTCAGTTTTTGAAGCAACAAAAATTGCATTCGGAACATAACATTGTTGAATTTGCTTCGAAAATTTTAATGCATTTTCGCCAACGATTACAATTTCTTTGAATGGATAAGCGAAATTTAGATACAACTGAATCCAATTTGCAAAACCAGTTGGATAATCGTGAATTTTTTCTTCGATATTGGTTAACATTTGTTTCGCTTGTTCAATGTATTTTTCTTGATTGAGAATCTTCCCTAGTTTGAATAAATTATTTGCCATAACAGAATTTGAAGATGAAATAACATTGTCATAAATCTCAAATGTTTCATTAACCAAAGGCGTGTCATAATGTGATTTGTACGCAAACATTTTATTCTTGTGATTATAAAATTGATTGAAAACTTCTTCTGTTAAGGTTTGAGCAGTTTCTAAATAATGCATTTCTGAAGTAATTTCATAAAGCTTGATTAATGCTTCAATTATTAACGCATAATCATCCAAAAATCCTGGAATTGTTGTTTGATTATCCTTATAATTTCTGAACAAGATTTCACCATTCCATTGATTTTCTAAAATAAAATTGGTTGCATTTTTTGCTAAATCAAGATATTCATCATTTTCAAACGTAATAAATGCGTCGCACAAACCTTTTATGGTTAAAGCATTCCAAGAAGTTAAAACTTTTTCGTCGCGATGAGGTTTTATACGTTGTTTACGAATTGGATTAAGAATTTTTTTCCATTCATTAACTTTGGTTTGAAGTTCTGTTGTTGTGATATTCTGTTTCGATGCAAAATCTTCGTCATCTGTCAATCGCATCAAAATATTATTACCATGTTCCCATTCTCCAAATTCATCAACATTATAATAGTGTTGAAATAAGTTGAAATCATCTTTCAATATTGTTTTCAATTCATCCGATTTCCAAACATAATATTTTCCTTCTTCGCCTTCAGAGTCGGCATCAATAGCAGAATAAAAAACATTTTCAGTCGAAAGCATTTCATCTTTCAACCAATTAATCGTTTCTTCGACAACTGTTTTATATTCCTTTTCTTCATAAATTTTATATGCATTCGAATAAAGCGAAAGCAATTGTCCGTTATCGTAAAGCATTTTTTCGAAATGTGGAACTTTCCAATACGGATCAACAGAATAGCGAGAAAAACCACCTTTTAGTTGATCGTAAATTCCACCAAAAGCCATTCTATCTAATGTAATTTTGGTTTGAATTAAACAATTTTCATTCTTCGTTTGTACGCCATATCGTAAAATAGCTTCCCAAGCATTTGGTAACATAAATTTCGGTGCACGATTAAATCCGCCCCATTCATCATCAAATTGTTGTTGCCAAAATTCAAATGTTTCATCAATTTTATGTGTTGAAAAAGTTGAAGAAGATTTCAATTCGATTGTTTCCATTTTATTCAGACCATCCGCAATAGAGTTGACATATTCCATTGTTTTAGTTTGATTGTGATGGTATAAATGATTGATGTTTTCTAATAATTCAATCCATTGAACTTTCGGGAAATATGTTCCGCCATAAAAAGGACGACCATCAGGTAAGGCAAAAACATTCAGCGGCCAACCACCAGATTGATGAATTAATTGCGAGACATTCATGTACAAAGCGTCTAAATCAGGACGTTCTTCACGATCAATTTTAATGCAAACAAAATTCTCATTCATCACTTTTGCAACTTCATCGTCTTCAAAAGACTGATGTTCCATCACATGACACCAGTGACAAGCAGAATATCCAATTGAAATAAGCAAAGGTTTGTTGACTTTTTTTGCATGATTCAAAACTTCGTCACTCCAACTTTGCCACCAAACAGGATTGTTTTCGTGTTGTTTCAAATACGGACTTGTCGCTGATTTTAGATTATTTTGTTGAAAATTCATGATTCTTGTTTAGAAATTTAAAGTTCGTACAATTTTTGTGGATGAAAAATTATATTTTCGATAAAAATTAAAACACATGAACATTTACGAATACATTTCTATTGGCGCATATATGGCTCTGATGATTGGAATCGGGATTTATTCCTACCAAAAATCAACAAGTAATTCCGAAGATTTTTTGATTGGAGGAAGGAAGATGGGAGCGGCTGTAACGGCGCTTTCTGCTGGTGCTGCTGATATGAGTGGTTGGTTGTTGATGGGCGTTCCAGGAGCAATGTATTTTACAGGTTTGTCGAGTGCTTGGATTGCAATTGGATTGACAACAGGATGTTTTTTGAACTATATTTTTGTCGCACCGCGATTACGAATTTATACAGAAATCGCTCAAAATTCGATTACTTTACCCGTATTTTTTGAAAATCGTTTCAAAGATAAATCACGTTTATTGCGAATTGTTTCTTCAATATTAATCTTAGTATTTTTTACATTATACACTTCTGCAGGAATGGTTTCTGGAGGTAAATTATTTGAATCAGCTTTTGGATTAGATTATATGACAGGACTTTGGATGACAAGTTTTGTAGTTGTATTATACACTTTTTTAGGAGGTTTTTTAGCGGTAAGTTTAACTGATTTCGTACAAGGAACGATTATGGTTTTGGCTTTGGTTATTGTTCCAATAGTAGCAATTTCTGAAATTGGTGGAGTAGGAGAAACATTTTCATTGATTAATGATAAAGGTGATAAGTATTTAGATTTATTCAAAGGAACTACAACGGTTAGTATTTTGTCGTTGATGGCTTGGGGCTTGGGGTATTGTGGACAACCGCATATTTTAGTACGTTTTATGGCGATTGGTAATCCGAAAGATTTAGCGAAAGCAAGAAATATTGGGATTACTTGGATGATTTTTACAGTTGGTGGAGCTCTTTTAGTTGGTTTAGTTGGAATCGCATATTTAATGAAATATGACCAAACAACAATGTTGACATTCGATAATTCTAAAACAGAAGCTGAGACCATTTTCATTTACTTTTCACGTGTTTTGTTTCATCCATTGGTTGGAGGTTTCTTATTATCAGCAATTTTAGCAGCAGTAATGAGTACTATTTCTTCACAATTATTAGTGACATCAAGTTCGTTAACAGAAGATATTTACAAAGCATTTTTGAACAAAAAAGCAACATCAAAACAGTTATTAACAGCAAGTCGTTTATCGGTTTTGATTGTGGCAGTTATTGCAGTTTTATTATCCTTAACGCCAAAAGATTCTATTCTAAATCTAGTTGGAAACGCTTGGGCAGGATTTGGATCGGCATTTGGACCAGTTATTGTTTTTTCACTTTTTTGGAAAAAAACTTCTTGGCAAGGAGCTTTAGCGGGAATGTTAACAGGTGGAATTGTTGTCTTATCATGGGTTTATGCAAATCATGATTACAAAGATTGGTATGAAATGATTCCAGGATTTATTTCTTCGGTTATCGCAATTTATGTCGTTTCTTTATTGACTCAAAAACCGAATCAAGAGATTGATAAAGAATTTGATGAAATGAAAGCTGTTATGAAAGAGAATTAATTAATCCAATAATAATAAAAAATAGGTAGGCATTTGTCTACCTTTTTTATTGCTGAAAATTATGAATTTATTATTCAGAATTTTAATCTCAAGACTTCAACAATTGTTGATAAGTTTCACTTATAGAGAATAAGGTCAAAAGAGAGATTTGTTTGTATATTTGTAAAGTTTGATTAAAAAATTAGTCAAAATTAAATCAATTTATACGAAAAGATGAACGATATTATTCAATTACTGCCAGATCATGTAGCCAATCAAATTGCCGCAGGAGAAGTTGTACAACGACCAGCTTCTGTCATAAAAGAATTGATTGAAAATGCGGTGGATTCTGGTGCAACTTCTATTCAGGTGATTGTAAAAGATGCTGGAAGAAGCTTGATTCAAGTGATTGACAATGGTTCGGGAATGAGTGTGACAGATGTTCGAATGGCTTTTGAACGTCACGCGACTTCAAAAATCAGAAAGACAGAGGATATTTATAATATTCATACAAAAGGTTTTCGTGGAGAGGCTTTGGCATCGATTGCTGCAGTTGCGCAAGTAGAAACGAAAACGCGTCGAGAAGATGATGAGGTTGGTTCGCAATTGGTGATTGAAGGCGGAGAAGTTCGCAACCAAGATCCTGTTGTTTGTCCAGTCGGAACGTCTATTTCGGTCAAAAATCTTTTCTATAATGTGCCTGCTCGTCGTAATTTTTTAAAATCAAATCAGGTTGAATTTCGTCATATTCAAGATGAGTTTCAACGTGTTTCGATGGCGCACGAAAACATTAGTTTCTTTTTACATCACAATGATGCAGAGGTTTATCATCTGAAATCTGGGAATTTGAAGCAACGAATTGCTCAAATTTTTGGGAAGAAATTAAGTTCGCAAATTATTTCGGTTGAAGAAGATACAGAAATTGTAAAAGTAAAAGGTTTTGTAGGAAAACCAGATGCTGCAAAAAAATCGCGTGGAGAGCAATTTTTCTTTGTGAATAATCGCTTTATTCGTAGTGGATATTTGCACAATGCAATCGTAGACGCTTTCGAGAGTTTGTTGCCAACGGGTTATAGTCCTTCTTATTTTTTATATTTAGAAATTGATCCTTCAAAAATTGATATAAACATTCATCCGACCAAAACGGAGATAAAATTTGAGGATGAAGCATTGATTTTTACGATTCTTAGAGCTGCTGTAAAACACGCTTTGGGACAATTTAATGTAATTCCTTCGTTAGATTTTGAACAAGATCCAAACTGGGCTTTTATTCCGTCTGCGACAGAAGATACAGAAATTAAAATGCCTGAAATTACGGTAGATTCTAGCTTTAATCCTTTTGAGCATCAACAAACAAGAGCGCCAAAACCGTCTGATATTCGTGCGAATATGGATTTTTATAAAGATGCTGTTGAGTTAGAAATCGAAAATAATCATGCGCATCAATTATTTGAATCTGAAGATTTTCATGATAGTTTTGAAGTCATTCAATGGATGAATCAATATTTGGTAGTGGAATATCGTGGCGAATTGTTAATCATAGATCAACATCGTGCTCATCAAAAAATATTATTCGAAAAATTTATACATTCAAATAATGGAAGTGCTTTGGTACAACAAATGCTTTTCCCGATAGAGTTGGAACTTTCGCCAAATGATCGTCAGAAATTAATCAATGTAGAGCATCAATTGTTGAGTTTTGGTTTTGATATTTCGTTGGACGAAGAAGCCATACAGATTAATGCGATTCCTGTTGATGTGCAACAAGAGGATGTTGTGTCTGTTTTTATGGATTTTATCGAGGAATTAGAATACCAAGAATCAATTGAATTAGAAAATACGTTTGCAAAAATTTTAGCAAAAAATGCGGCTGTTAAAAAAGGAGTTTCATTAAAATCTGAACAAATGCAAACTTTGGTCGAAGAATTGCTAAGACTACCAAATCCGAATTATACGCCATACGGACGCCCAATTTTTGTGCAGATGAATACGGCTGATATCAAAAAAACATTACAATAAACGAATGAGACAATCTATACCACCGATTACAAAGAATTTACTTATTATAAACGGTTTGTTCTTTTTAGCGACTTTTGTTTTTAGCACAAAAGGAATCGATTTGAGAGTGATTTTAGGTGCTTTTTATCCAGAATCTCCCAACTTCAAATTTTGGCAAATTTTGACGCATATGTTTATGCATGCCGATTTTTCACATATTTTGTTTAACATGTTTGCATTGTGGATGTTTGGTTCTGTGGTTGAACAAACTTTTGGACCAAAAAAATTCTTGACGCTTTATTTGTTAGCTGGTTTAGGAGGTTTTATATTGTTTAATGCAGTTAATTACTTTCAAATAGAGCAGTTAAAAGATGCTGTTCAAACGCAAGGAATAGGTTTTAGTCAAATTTATAAAGCTGCAAAATTAAATATGCAAGGTGGATATCATACGAATTCAATTATTCAAACTAACCAAGCTGCATCAGAACTTTTGACAAATTATGTAACACCAATGGTTGGTGCTTCTGGAGCTATATATGGTTTATTGTTAGCATTCGCAGTATTATATCCAGATGAAAAATTAATGTTAATCTTTTTCCCTGTTCCGATTAAAGCAAAATATTTTATTCCAATTATGGTATTAATTGAGTTTTATATGGGATATCAAAACATCGGAAATGTGGCACATTTTGCGCATTTAGGAGGTGGATTGATTGGTTTCTTGTTAACAAGACATTGGAAAAAGAATTTATATAGATGGAATTAAGAAATGGCAAATAATATCTTAGACGATTTAAAATTAAAATATTCATCAGGAAATAGCGCAACAAAATTAATTTACGTTAACGTTGTGGTGTTTTTTACATTGTTAATTGTTGATTTTGTTCTTCGAACGGTAGTAAATTCTACGATTACAACAACTGGTTTGTTTGCTTTGTCATCTTTCGATGATTTGATTGTAAGACCTTGGCAAATCCTAACATATTCTTGGTTACATGGCAATCTTTTTCATTTGATAATGAATATGGTTTTGTTGTATTTCGTTGGGCAAATGTTTTTGCAACAATTTCAGAACCGAAATTTAGTTACATTCTATATTTTTGGAGGAATCGCTGGTGGAATTTTCTTTTTATTGTTTCAGAATTTATTCAATTATTCACATTTATTAGTTGGTGCTTCGGCAGCGGTTTATGCGGTGTTTTTTGCAATGATTTCTTATAATCCGAAAATGCCCGTTCGTTTGTTGTTGATTCCAACTTCATTTCCATTGTTGTATATTGGTTATGTATTTATCGCATTCGATGTGTATAATATTATTGCTAATCAAAATGCAGGCGGAAGTATTTCGCATTTGGGAGGTGCTATTTTTGGTTATCTTTATATGAAACAATTTGAGAGAGGAAATGATTTTTTAGGTAACTTTATTTTCAAAATAGAGCAGTTATTTAAGAAAAAAGAGAAATCAACTTTCAAAACATATAAAAATATTTCTTCAACTTCTTCGCGATCAAATGTTCCGAAAGATGATTACGATTTTAATCATCAAAAAGTTGAAAAACAAAAGAAAATTGATGTAATTTTAGATAAGATTTCTCGTTCAGGTTACGAGAGTTTGTCCAAAGAAGAAAAAGACTTTCTGTTTAGAGAAGGTAGGTAAAATGAGTATAATCAGTAAGTTTAAACTAAATTATTTCAATCGTTTAGTACTAACAATTAATATCGTTTTTTTGTTAGTGGCTTATTGTGTCTATTTAAATAAAATTTTTACGCCTACAGAAATTCCATATTTTAACTTTATTTCGATTGGTTTTCCAATATTATTTGCATTTGGAGCAATGTTTTTACTGTATTGGTTACTGTTTAGCTGGCGACACTTTTTGTTAATTTTAGTTCTTTCAGCCGGATTATTTTACCCAATTTATCTTTCATATCCAATTGTACAATTCAATAAAGTTAAAGATAAAAAAGCTGATTTATCTGTATTGACATATAATGTACATGGTTTTAAAGAAGAAGGAACAAAAGAACTTTTGATTAAGAATAAGGCAGATATTATGCTGCTTCAAGAAGCGTATGAAGGTCAACAGAAAAGTCTAAAAAATAAAGAATTCAAAAATTACTATTCAGAATTTTATGGTTTATTGACAATTTATAGTAAATATCCTATTATTCAAACCAAAAAAATAACGCCTGATGATAATGATGAATTGAATGGTCTTGCCGCATATGCAGATATCGATTTAGGGAATGATACGATTCGTGTAATTAATGTTTATCTTGAACCAATGTACATTGATAAAGCAATGGTGAAAGAAATTATTCAATCTGATGATTCGCGAACTGCCGAAATTTCGAGTCGAAAAGTTGAGTTGAAATTGGTGCAAGGAATGCAAAAACATCAAAAACAGTTAGAAGCAATTATTCCATATATCACATCTTCGCGCCATCCTGTTATTTTGGGAACGGATCTTAATTCGACTCCAGTTTCTTACGAATATGAGAAGTTGAAAAAATATCTTCACGACTCTTATATAGAAGTTGGAAAAGGAGATGCGACAACTTTTCATGGATTTAAATTTCCAATTAGAATTGATTATTTATTTCATTCTAAATCATTTAAACCTGTTGAAGCGCATGTTATTCGAAAAAAATTCTCTGATCATTATCCAGTAGCTGTAAAATATAAAATTTCAGAATAAATTTTTCCTATATTTATTCAATAATCAATCAAAATGAATCAGAAAGAAAGCTTTATTCAAGAGATACAAAGTCGTTATTCTTATAAAAACGATAAAATAATTTTAGGCAAAGCCAAGCTAGATGGCGAAATTGTAGAAGAAGCTGAAATCTCAGTAGCATTAAAAACAATGAATCGTCACGGATTGATTGGTGGAGCAACTGGAACAGGGAAAACAAAATCTTTGCAGATTATCGCCGAGCAACTTTCTCTGAAAGGTGTTCCAACTTTGTTGATGGATATCAAAGGAGACTTATCTGGAATTGGAGCTGCTGCAAATTCGGAAGATAAAAATGCGCAAGAAAGAATGGAGGCGCTTAATTTACCTTTTGATCCGCAAGCTTCTCCTGTCGAGTTTTTGTCTATTTCTGATGAACCAGGTGCAAAACTTCGTGCAACTGTAAGTGATTTTGGTCCAATTTTATTCAGTAAAATTTTGGAACTGAATGAAACACAAGAAAGTATTATTTCAATTATATTCAAATATTGTCAAGATCGTAATTTACCTTTGATTGATTTGGAGGATATTCGACGTGTTTTGCAATATGTGACAGATTCTGATGAAGGAAAATCTGAATTAAATTCGAATTATGGAACAATTGCGCCAGCTTCTTTGGGAGCTATTTTGCGCAAAATTGTTGCATTAGAACAGCAAGGTGCAACAAAGTTTTTTGGAGAACCAAGTTTTGATGTTCAGGATTTATTGAAAACGAAAGACGGAAAAGGAATTGTAAATATTATTCGTTTGATTGATATTCAAAATCAACCTAATTTATTTTCAACTTTTATGTTGAGTTTATTGAATAAAATTTATTCTCAATTCCCTGAATCTGGAGATTCTGATAAACCGAAATTGGTGATTTTTATTGATGAAGCACATTTGATTTTTAAGGAAGCTACGAAAGCTTTGTTGAATCAAATTGAAACAATGGTAAAATTAATTCGATCAAAAGGTGTGGGATTATATTTTGTAACGCAAGTTCCTGGAGATGTTCCTGATGCAGTTTTGAGTCAATTAGGTCTTAAAGTTCAACATGCGTTAAGAGGTTTTACTGCGAAAGATCGTAAAGAAATAACAAAAGCAATTGAGAATTATCCGACAACTACCTATTATAAAGCAAGTGAAGTAATCACTCAATTAGGGATTGGAGAGGCTTTTGTGACTGCTTTAGACGAAAAAGGTATTCCAACTCCTTTGGCTTATACATATATGCGAGCGCCAAATTCGAGAATGGATATCTTGACTTCAAATGAAATCGATACGATTACCTCAAACTCAGATTTAGTGACAAAATATGCGACAGATATTGATCGTGAATCTGCAAATGAAATTTTATCACAAAAATTAGAACAACAAAAAAATATAGAGAAACCTGTTCCAAAAGCAACTTCAACAAGAAGTATTCCTAAAGAAAAAAATTGGACAGATAATCCTGTTGTGCGTGATGTAAGTCGTACTGCAACTCGAAAATTGATGGATTTTGGAATGAAAATGTTAACTAATTTTTTAAAAGGAAAAAAATAAGCACGTGTACGCGATTTTAGATATAGAAGCGACTGGCGGAAAAGTAGGGGAAGAGTCAATCATAGAGATTGCGGTGTATAAATATGATGGAAAAGAAATTGTCGATCAGTTTATATCATTAGTCAATCCCGAAAAAAAGATTGACCAATATGTACAAAGATTAACGCATATTTCGGATAAAATGGTGCTGACAGCGCCTAAATTTCATGAAATAGCAAAACGTATTGTTGAGATTACAGATGATTGTATTTTAGTTGGACATAATGTAATGTTTGATTATAGAATGCTAAAACAAGAATTCGATCGTTTGGGTTATAATTACGAAAAAGAATGGATTGATACGTTCGAATATAGCGAAAAATTGATTCCAGGATTACCTTCATATTCTTTGGGAAAATTATGCGAATCGCTTGGAATTGTAGTGACAGATAGACACAGGGCTTCTGGAGATGCAAGAGCGACAATTTCTTTGTTTAAATTATTGTTAGATAAAGATTCGGAAAAAATAATCACGAAGAAAACAGGTTTAAAACAACCTAAAAAAGCACATTCTAAGTATCAGAAACTGCTTGAAGGTTTACCTAATTCTATCGGGGTTTATTATTTATACAATAGCCGAAAACAACTTATTTATATTTGTCGAAGCAATAATATTGCACGATCTATTAATCAAATTTTTACATCAAAAACTTTAAAAGCTAATAAGCTGAAACGTTATACACGTTCTATAAAATTCGAAGAAACTGGAAGTGGTTTTCTTGCTGCAATTAAAGAAAATAACGAGGTCTTGAATAATCAACCAATGTATAACGTAAAGTTAGTTGAGAATAAAGTTTATCCTTTTGGATTGTATTATTTGGAGTCTAAACGTGGTTATTCGAGATTAGAAATAGGGAAAGTTAGAAAGACACAACCTGTTTTGAAATTTAAAACTAAAGAACGTGCAAAAGAGGTTTTAGAGAAAATCGTTCATGATTATAATCTTTGTCAACAAGTAAATGCGGGAATTAAATCTGATGAATCTTGTTTCCAATATAAAGTAAATAAATGCAATGGAGCTTGTGTAAAAGAGGAATCTAAAGAAGTTTATAATGAACGAATTCAAAGTTTTATTAAAACAACTGAATATCCTTCCGAAACTTTTTTGATTATTGATAAAGGACGAAAAGGAATTGAAAAATCATTTTATTTAGTTGAGAATGGAGAATTTAAAGGATATGGTTATTACGAATATCATCATCAAATAAAAACGTTAGAAAAGATTCACAATATCTTAATTCCGATTAAAGAAACGGAAGAAATAAAAAATATGCTCAAATACTTTTTGTATAAAGTTTCTTCTAATTCTAATCAAATCATTATTATTGAATAATATTCTTTATGAAGAAAATATAAAAAATAATAAAAAAGCTCAGTTAATATTAACTGAGCTTTTTTGTATGATTAAATTTAGACTATACCCGTTGGGCATTTTAAATAACTTGAGCTGCTAGATTCTCAATATTTCGATTAAAGTATGTTTTAGTAATGTACTGACCCACAGTATGGGCAGTCATTTTAGCTAAAATTCTGGTTCTAAACCCTTCGATAGTCTGTGCATCACTGCGTCTAATCATAAACTGATCACTTAGTTGAGCAAATAACGTTACAATTCACTTCCGATACTTTTCGAATGAATAAAACTGAGGTTTGTCATCGTTTGGATT
>NZ_DICC01000041.1:0-40751 GCF_002415215.1 Empedobacter sp. UBA5036 | reverse complement strand
TGGAAAGGGTTGCAGGTAACGGTTCGGGGCTTTGCGAAGTGGCGGAAAATCGAAGCGGAAAGTTTCGATTTAGACGGAACGTAGCAAAAGCCAATTTCTATTTGCTAAATTATGAAAAAAAGCCAATAAAATTGGCTTTTGCGGATTAAAATGCACAAACTTTCAATTTAGACGTAACCCCGCCATTTTGCAAAACCCTTGTTGAACTAAACCTTCGGTAGCTTTACCATTCGCATAAATTAGTTACTTTGTAAAGTTAATTAAAAAATCAATAGAATGGCAACAAAAAAAAGAGTGTAGAAGAGCTTAGAGAAAACAAAATCATCAATCAGGCAAAGCGCGAAGTTCCGGGATTTGCGGAGCTTTTGCAAAGGTTTGAACGTACGGTTTCGGTGTTGGGAAGAAGCCAAAGTACCTTTCAAAATTACTCCAGACACGTCGCTGCGGTGTCGCTACATTTCGGGAAAATTCCTACAGAATTGGATCCCGAGCAAATTCACGATTACCTTTTTTATCTACAGAAAAAATCTAAATCTCCATCACAATCGTATTTTAAACACACCGTTTACGGACTTCGGTTTCTGCTAAAATCGGAAGGTTTAAGTTATGATTTTTTGAGTCTTCCGGAAATTAAAAAAGAGAAAAAACTGCCTGTAGTGCTTAGTAAACAGGAGGTTTGGCAGATGTTGTCCGGCTGTAAACTTTTAAAACATAAAATCTTAATCGGCATTCTTTACGGCTGCGGATTGCGATGTATGGAAGTTCGAAATCTCCGTTTATGCGACTTAGATTTTGACAGAAAACAGTTGAAAGTGGTTCAGGGAAAAGGCAAAAAAGACCGTTATTTGCCACTTTCCGATCATTTGATTCGGGGACTCAAAAAGTATATCGAAGCTGAAAAACCGGAAGATTATCTCTTTGGAATGCCACGAGAAGGAAGAGCTGGCGGAGAGTTTGATTCCCGTTACTCCCAGCGCGGCGTTCAGTGGGCGGTAAAACAGGCATCAAAAACGGCAAACATCCTGAAAGAAGTAAGCGTTCATACGCTTCGTCACAGTTTTGCGACGCATCTTCTGGAAGATGGGATGGATATTTTGAGCATCAAAAATCTTCTCGGTCACGAAAGTATTGATACGACGCTGGTTTATCTTCAAATTGCCCAGCTTTCAACCCAAAAACTCTTTTCACCGCTCGATACCCTTTTTTCAGAATTTGGGAAGAAATGAGCGGTTTTAAAACCTCAAAAAAACAGTCAGTTCAACCTCAATCTCAACCTCAATACGAAGTCGCCGATGTTTTAAATATTTTAGGTTCAAAATTGGAAAATTTAGAACTTAATTCTTGGCAGTTAAGAACTTTATTTGCCTTAAAAAAGTGCAGAACTTCGGCTTTGGGCGGTCATATCGATGCTTGTGATGAATGTGGAAATGTAAGCATCAGTTACAACTCCTGCCGAAACCGTCACTGCCCAAAATGTCAGGGAAAAAAACGAGAACAATGGATTGAGAATCGGGAAACCGAACTGCTTCCGGTACCTTATTTCCACGTGGTTTTTACGCTTCCGGATGTATTGAACAAAACCGCACTTCACGAGCCCAAGATGTTGTATGATATTTTATTTGAATCGGCTTGGGAAACGCTTCAAACGTTTGGCAAAAACAAAAATCTCCAAATGGGAATGATTGCTGTTTTGCACACTTGGGGACAGAATCTGAGCCTTCATCCACATTTGCACTGCATTGTTCCGGGCGGTGGTGTGGATGAAAGCGGAGCTTGGAAAAACATCAGAAGTGACGGTAAATTTTTGTTTTCTGTAAAGGCTTTGAGCAAAGTTTTCAGGGCTAAATTTTGTGAGAAATTAAAAGATAAAAACCTTAAAGAATATACCAAAATCAGGCAAAATCTGTGGGAAAAACCTTGGGTGGTTTACGCCAAAAAGCCTTTTGGAAGCCCAAAATCTGTGGTAGAATATTTAGGTCGTTATTCCCACAAAATCGCCATCAGCAACCAGAGAATCAGGAAAATTGACGCGGAAACGGTAACTTTTTCTTACAAAGATTACCGCCAAAAAGGCATCAAAAAGCAGATGGTTTTAAGCCATGAAGAGTTTATCCGCCGTTTTAGCTTGCATGTTTTACCGAAACGATTTGTTCGCATACGGCACTACGGAATTTTAAGCAGCAGTTGGAAACGTGGCAAACTACAGCAGTTACAAGAAGAATTACACGTTGCGCGAGCATTAGTAGAGCCTAAAACACAACATCGAAAATGTTATTGTTGTAAAGTGGGGAATCTGGTTACGTTGCACGTTTTTGGACAAAGAGGTCCGCCAGAAAAGTATCTTATCGGAAACAAACTTGCTTCTGTGAATTAACTTTTACGGGTAAGGGAATTTGTGCTTCATTGCATCCAAAAATCGCATAAAACAACAGAAAATGCACAAGTACAACCACAAAAAAAGCAGTAATTGTAAAATTACTGCTGGTATATCTTAAAGCTACACTTCGAAAACTCCATAATACATAAAGCTACTCCGGTTTAACTCATAAGTGTTATTTTTTTTAGTATTCGTTGAATATTCATTTCGTTCAACGGGCTTTCATCTCTAGCCCTCCGGGCAAGACGAAAGCTTAGTTATTGGTGGCAGTTTTAATTAGAAATAATAACTCTTGAATTTCTTTTTTCTCTCATTTCCAGCATTTTATTGTTTAAAATTTCATCTAATTCTTTTTGAGTTATTATTTTTCTATTATCTTTTAAAGGTTTTATTTTGATGTTTTTATTATATTTCATATCTTCTAAGATAACTTCTTGATTGCCATTAAAATTAATTTTAACAATTAATCCTTTAAGACCTAAAAGTCCAAATGGTAATACATTCTTTGGGTAACTGTCATCATATAAAACTTCAATTGTATATTCTCTATCCTTTGTTACCCCTTTTTCTATTTTTGTAAACTTAGCTTTTTTACATATACGTTCCTCCATACAAGAAATGTTGTCTGCAATAATATCCCAAGTAAAATCATTTTCATCAATTTTAATTACGTAATCTCTTTTACTATTCAAAACAATATTTTTTTTGTAATCATAAAAAAAATCTCCTTGAGATTTTATAAATACTTCTGTTAAATCGACGCTAGTACCTTGAGAATTATTTAGTTTAGACTCGGCTTTAAAAGTTCCTATTGAATCATTTTGTTCAAGTATATATGTAATTGAATCGTCAAATTTTACATAAATTCCTTTTTTATTTAAAGCTGTAATTTTTTCAGAGTCATAAGCATTATAAAATTTATATATAAATGTATTTGCTATTTCTTGAGCAGATAGATTATAAGTAAATAGTAATAATAATAAAATTTTAATTGTTTTCATACTTAAATTATAATTAATATTTATTTTGATCCTTTAATAATTAAAGGATCAAAATAAAAAAATAATGATTATCTATTCATATTGTTAAATGTACAAATATTATACATAGCGTCTCCAAGTTCAATTAACTCATTTGAAGATAATCCTAAGTTAGCCTCTTCAAATACTTCAATTGTTAAAGCTCTTTTTGCTTCACAATCTTCTTTTTGAACAATAGTTTTAGATTCTTCAATCTTTGATACTTCAATCTTTTCACTTGAAGCAAAAGTAAATGTTCCTATTAGCATAAAACCTAATGTGAAAACTAATCTTTTCATGTAATTTTTTGTTTTAAATTAATTAATCTGCTACCTGCAGTAGGTTGGAATTAGTTCCCTTATTGGTAATCATTTATCTAATCAATTTGTTTACAAAATACGATTTAATCTCTTTCGTAGTGAGTGACTTTATTTGAGAACTTTGAAAAATATGTTCTACAAAACTATTTTAATAAATCGTAAATCTTGGACGTCATGCTGTTAAAACTTGCCACTAACGTTTCGGGGCTTTGCGAGGTTGCGGACTAAAGAAACCCAAACTTCGGTTAAGCTCTGAACCCCAAAGATATGCAAAAACTTAAAACTTAGCACTTAACCCGCAATCTTGCAAAACCCTTGTTGTGTGAAGCCATACTTTTTTAGTTTCCTAATTCTAACTGATTTTTTACTAAATTATAATAGTCAGCTTTGTTTTTTACTAATTCGTGATGATTTCCTTTTTCGACAACTTCTCCGTTTTTTAATACAATTATTTGGTCTGCGTTTTTTACGGTTGAAAGTCTGTGTGCTATAATTAAAACTGTTTTTCCTTTGAAAAATTCCTGTAAATTATCGTGAATTATCTTTTCGTTATCAGCATCTAAAGCACTTGTTGCCTCATCAAAAAAGATGTAATGAGGATTTTTATAGACTGCTCTTGCTATTAAAATTCTTTGTTTTTGTCCTCCCGAAATTCCATTTCCAGAAGCTCCTATTTTGGTGTTAAATCCTAAAGGAATATTATTTATAAAATCTTCAATATTAGCAATTTGAATGGATTTTTTCAGCCTTTCCTTATCAATAATTTCATCTCCTGTTGCTATATTTCTTTCTATTGTACCAGAAAAAATATATCCGTCTTGCATAACAACGCCACAATTTTCACGAATATTTTTAGGAGAAAGGCTTAAAATATTTTCTTCATCAAAAAAAATCTGTCCTTTTGTGGGGTCATAAAATCGTAAGAGTAACTTCATTAAAGTAGTTTTTCCACTTCCACTTGCTCCAACAATAGCCGTTATTTTTCCGTTTGGAATTGTAAGGTTAATGTCTTTAAGAACATAAGGAGATTTTGGTCCTTCATATTGAAAAGAAACATTTTTAAATCTTATGCCTAACTCTTTGGTTTTTAGATTAGTTAAATTTGATTGTTCTTCACTTTCTTGATTTTGAACTTCGTTTAAGCGTTCTAAACTTAATTTTGCGTCCTGTAAAGAACGAAAGAAACCAACTAATTGATTTACAGGAGAGTTCATTTGTCCGATAATGTAGGAAATTGCCAATAGTTCTCCTAAAGTCATACTTTCTTTAACAACTAAAGTAGCAGCTAAAAATGTTACTAATATATTTTTAGTTTGATTGATAAACTCAAAACCCGAAGATTGGAGTTGGTCAATTTTTAGAATACGAATATTAAGCTTGAATAATTTGTGCTGAATTTTTTCCCATTCATTACGTTTTAAATCTTCGTATTGATTGAGCTTCATTTCAGTAACTCCATTCAGCATTTCGTATATGGATTCTTGGTTTTCACTTCGATGTTGAAAACGAAAATAATCTAATATTCTCCGTTTTTTTAACCAATAAAAAGACCAAAGAACTGAAATAATAGTCAAAACCAAATAAACCGATAATATTTTGTAATCGTAGTATAAAAGAACTCCAAAAAACACAGAAAATGTAATTATAGAGAAAAAAGTGGTAAGGCTTTGAGAGGTTAAAAAATCTTCTATTCGTTCGTTATCCTGAATACGTTGTTGAAAATCTCCCATTATTTTGGTGTCGAAAAACTTAATCGGGAGTTTGAGCATTTTTTTTAGAAAATCGGAAATAATATTGATACTTAACTTTGTTCCTACATAAAGCATTAACCAATTTCGGATAATTTCAAAAGTAAGCACTCCAAGAAAAACACCTAATTGAGCTAATAAAATAAGCGATATTACGTTTAGGTTTTTAGAGTTAATTCCTTTATCTATAAGGTTTTGAGTAAGAAAAGGAAAAATAAGATTAAGTAAACTTCCCAAAAGCAACAAAACAAACATTGTGCTTATTTGCTTTTTGAAAGGAGATAAATGCTTAAAAAGATGTTTTACAGATAATTTTTCTTCTTTTTTTGGAGTTTGCCTATAAAATTCTTCTGTTGGATTCAGAAAAAGAGCAACCCCTTTTTTATTATCTGCTATCCAAGATTTAGCAAAATTTTCTTCGTTTAGTTTAATAAATCCGTGAGCGGGGTCGGCTATGTGAAAATAATAATTTTGATTGAAAAGACCTATAGTAATTTTTTTTAAAACCACAAAGTGATTTTGATTCCAATGTAAAATACAAGGAAGAGAATCTTTTTCTGTGATTAGTTTTTCAACACTTAATTTTGCGGTTAAGGTTTCAAAACCAATCTTTTTAGAAGCCTCACTTATTCCCAATAAAGAAACTCCATCCTTTGTTAAAAAAGAATTTTCTCTTAAATATTGTAATGAATAATTTTTACCATATTTACTTGTAATCATTGCCAAGCAGGCAGGACCACAATCCATTTGGTCGTGTTGAGGGATAAACTTCATTGATTATAAATTCATACATTCTATAAAATGTTCTTTTACAACTTCTTTTTTCTTCTCTATATCAAAGTCATAAACGCAGTAATCTTCTCCATTATTTTCAAAAGCAACTTGTGAGCAACCTGAACCACATAAAGGTAGAATAGGACAGGTTTGGCACGGTTTATTATTTAATTTAGCCATAAGTCGAGTGCTATTTTTTTCAAACCAATCAATTGTTCCATCTTCTTGTAAGACACCTTCTCTATTGTTTTTTGTAAAGTCCCGAGCGGTACATTTAAAAGCGTCTCCGTTATAGTTAATTACCACCTCATTAGTTTTGTCAGCATAACAAGAATTTCTAATATTATCTCGTGTATTTCCTGAAACAAAAAAGTTATTATCTCTGAAAGTTTTCTTTATTGCTTTTAATTTCTCTGACATTTCTAAATTTCCTTTTTCTTTTGTTTGCCATACCTGATGGAAACTAATCTCTAACCATTCTCTGTCATCATTACTAATATCACTAATGTCTTCAATAACATTTAAAACGGTGTTTAATGTTTCGTTTGTGAAATTAATTCTTAAAGTTGTGCTTATATTATTTTTGCAAAGTAATTTAACATTGTTAATGATTTCATCATAAGAACCTCTTTTTTCATTCACATTTCTTACGGTATTATGTAAATCACGATGACCGTCTAAAGTAATTTGATTATGAGTTATGTTGTATTTGATAAAATTGTCAATCATTTTTTGATTTATCAGATAACCATTTGTAGTTATATCTGACTCAAATCCAATATTTTTTTCAATAGTTTTATGATTTGCATATTCCAATATTGGAATCATTACTTTATCAAAATACAGCAAAGGTTCTCCTCCAAACCAACTCAAATACAAGTTTTTTGTTTTTTCTTTAGAAGTAACATTGTCAATAAGTTTATAGACTTTGTTAATTATGTCTTCAGACATTTTTGAACTTTTAATGTGGTTTTCATAACAATACCAACATTTGAAATTACAGTTCATTGTTGGGTTTATGATAATGTTAAAAAAGCTTTCATCTTGGTCTGTATTTATTATTATTTCCCTTATTTCGGCATATTCATCTTTTTCTTTATCTACAATGAAACCATTTTGAAGTAATGCATTAAAATAATCTGGGTGTATTTCTTGAAGCCCTATTGGGTTACTTTCATTTATAGCAGCTTGAAGTAAATCATAAAGTGCATATTCTAATAGCATAAATTTATCATTTACGGAATTATACGCTAACATTTTTCTTTCAAAAGGAAGAAATAAATTATACATACTAAATCTCATAATAAGTTATATTTTTGATTACTAAAATTAAAGGAAGACCTGTTGTAAATTAGGTCTTCCTTTCTTATTGTAAAAACATTAGAATTAAGAAAGACCTATTGAGGTGTTGGAACAACCTGAACAGTCCTTTCCTCTGTTTTTGTTTTTACAGCGACAATTATTAGTGCAATTGTTTGTTGCATCTTCTAAACTTAAATCGTTAGAAGAAAAAACAGCAAATCCACCTTTTAATTGCCCTTGAGCATTTTCATTCAGAACCTCAATACTTTTTGATAATTCTAAAAAGGTTTTTGACTTTCCCATAATTTAAATGAGTTAAAGTTAAAAAATGAATCAAGTTTAAAGACATTATTCCTAATCGGTCTATCCTTGCAAGAATATTTTAATTAGTTCTATTAAATTCCTCACTATTTTTAGTTTCACGGTTTTCTCTGTTAAATTGCTTGCCAAAGCTGTATGTCACAGATAATCTAAAAAATCGTTCGTCATAATAATTTCTAAAGGAATTTTTTATGTCATTAGAATAGGTTGTGTAAATAGGTCTATTAGAACTGAAAACATCATTAGCATAAAGAGAAATCACTAGTTTTTTTTCGAGAAATAAGGCTCTTAAAGAAGCGTTTAATTGATTATAAGATGAATTATAGTCTAAATTATCTACTCCTTTGGTCGTATAACTGTAAGAAAGGTTTAGCATAAAGGTTTTTTCTTTATTCAAGATTAAATCATTGCTAACAGAAAAGAACCCATTCCAACCTTTTAAATAATTTAATGTTACAGGTATTTTAGAATCTGTACTACTATAATAGACATCTCCAAAGAAATTAATGTTCAACCAGTTATATGGTTTTAGGATTACGGTCTGATTAAACCCTAATGTTTTGTTTATTAAAAAATTAAGAGGTGTAATTTGTTGAATATTGGTTTCTACATCTAAAATAGCTGTCTGCTCAAATCCGTCATTAGTATGTGAAAAATACAATGTACTGATATAATTATCTTTAAAAATATACTCAAATTCTACATTATCAGTAAAGGAAGGTTGTAAATAAGGATTGCCATCTGAATAAGAATAAGGAGAATTTATCCACCTAAAAGGATTTAGAAGATTATAGTTGGGTCTATTTATACGTTTGTTATAGTTTAATGAAAACGAATGGTTATCATTCGGAATGAATGAGAGATAAGCAGTTGGAAATAACTTTGTATAGCTTGTTTCATTCTCCTGATTTAATGTTACAGAGTTTCCTTTTAGCTGTGTGTTTTCTAAACGTAATCCGATTTTTGCTTCCCATTTTTCAGTAATTTCTTTTTGTGCTGAAAAATAGATAGCTTGTGTATTTTCTTCGTATTTAAACTGATTACTTTGAGAGGTATCGAAAATAGGTAGACCGCTTGTTAAATCATAATATTCAAAATTATTATCTGTGTTTATATAGGATAAGCGACCACCATAATTCAAATTAGCCCAATCAAAAGGGTGTTCCATATCAAGATTAAAAGAATAATTAGAAATTTTTTGTATTCCTTTGTTGTCGGCTGAACTATAAGAATTATTTATTAGTGTAAAATCATTATAGAAGTTGTTTGTTTGAAAAATTCGTTTTGAATTTAGTTTAAAGTCAAAAAAATCAAAATCAAAAGACAATTTTCTTCCTATTGTGTCTATATCATATATAAAATGGTAGTTGAAATTATTGGAAATTCTTCTTCGCTCATTTCTTGCGTTGGTTACAATAAGTGAATCTATGTTATTTGTTTCAGGATTTAGCAAAGTACTTATTACATTGTCTCTTATTTCAGGTGTATTATCTGAATAATTGTAAATAAATCCTGTGGATATTTTGTCTGATATTTTATAGTCCAATCCTAATCTTGCAGAAAAAGATTTAGAAAAATCTCTTCGCTTATTTTGCTCTTTCCAAGTGATGTTGGGATAATCAATCGTATTACTCTCAAAAGGAGCATTTGAACCGTTAATATAATTTACGTTTGATGATAATGTGATTTTATTTTTCTTAAAATTAAACCCTGCTCCGCCTAACCCTGTTGCATAGGTAGCCTGTTGATAAACAGACCTTATTGTTGTATTCCAAGCATCTTGTCTTAATTTTTTTGTAACGATATTGATAATTCCACTATTTCCTTCTGCACTATATTTTGCAGGTGGATTTGTTATTACCTCAATACTTTTTATTTCATCAGATTTTAATGTTCTTAAATAATTTGCTAAATCACTTCCTGAAAGATAAGTCATTCTATCATCAATCATTACAGCCATTCCACTTTTGCCAATCATTGAAATTTGGTCATTCTGAACCTTAATTCGTGGAGTTATTTTTAAAATATCCAAAACATCTCCTCCTGTAGCCGCTACTGAATTTTCTACATTGAAGACTAATCGGTCAATTTTTTTTTCGATGAGTTTCTTCTCTTTCGAGATAATAATTTCTTGTAATGTTATAGAATTTTCAACTTTGATAATTCCTAAATCTACTTTATTGTTTAGTTCAATTTCTTGGGTAAAAAGCGGATTTCCCAAATATGAAATGTCAAGTAAATAATTTCCTTGCTTTTCTTCGATATCAAATTTTCCGTTTTCATCAGAAAATTCGGTTTTTAATAAAATGCTATCTTTTGTTTGCAGATTTATTGTCGCAAATTCAACAGGGTTATTTTCAGAATCAAGAATCTGTCCTGTTATTTTGTTTTGTGAAAACAAAAATAAAGGGAAAAGAAAAGCAAATAAAAGCAGAATATTTCTCAACATTTATTAATAAGTTTCTTATGAAATTTCAAATTTAACCTACAATAAACATATAATCCAAGTAGTAAAACTTCTAAATTATACCAAAAACTACTAAAATGCTTTTTAGAGTTTTTAATTCTCTAATAGATGGTTGGGAATATCAATATTATTTTGAGCAAGAAGTTGGAGTAATTCTTCATTTTTTAATTTATGAATATCACTGCAAGAATTTGATATAGCACATAAATCATCAGGGTTTAAATCAAGAATTTTTGCTAATTTAAGGAGAATGTCGTTTTTTAGTGTGGTTTTACCATTTTCAATGTTAGAATACGCTTTTTGGGTTATTTCCAATTTTTCAGCCATATATTCTTGCGATAAATTTTTTTCTCGTCTAACTTTTCGTAGTGTTTCCAAACATTTTCTTTTCATTTTCTTTCTTTTTTAGCGGTTCGTCTTTCAATGGTTTCACACAACATTGTTTTTTCACGAAACTGATCTAGCTTTTGTTTCGTAAAAAATCACCTATATCTGCATTTCGTAAAATTAGAAGCAAATATAATTATTTTTTTGTAAATAAGATACTTATAAAAACAATATTCATGTATCACGAAATAATTTAATGTAGAATGTAATAATGAATGTATGGATAGCGAAACAAAGTATTCTTGCATCATTTTATTTTTACAATTTCAATTTCCTCCCACTTTTGTTCGTGTTTTCTTCGACCGTTCTTCGACGAGAATGCCGTTTTTCCGAAGATTCGTCGAACAATGGTCGAACAATGGTCGAACAAGACCAAAATTGACCAAAAATTCAACTTCTCTCTAGCTCTTATAAATAGGAGGTTAGCGAGGTTTTTATTTTGTCATATTACTAGTATTGTGTAAAAAGCAACTGGACAGAAGTGGACAAATGCGGGCAGAGCAGGGCAAATGCGGGCACAAAATTGTGTTTTTGTAAATGGTGTTGTTTCTGTTGCTAACTTTATGAATATTAACAATAAAAACTTGCAATTATGGCAGAAATTAAAAAAGGAATCCTTGGTGGATTCTCAGGAAAAGTAGGAACTGTAGTAGGCGTTAATTGGCGCGGCAAAGACATTATCCGTAGTTTGCCAAAAAAATCTAAAAGCCAACCTACTGATTTGCAATTGATGCAACAAATCAAATTTAAGAAAATTATTGGTTTTTTGCAACCAATTCGTCTTATTCTTAATTTATATTTTGGGAATAGAGTCGGGCTAAAATCGCGCTACAACATCGCGACTTCTTATATGCTGAACAATGCATTGGAAATGGAGAATGGTTTACCTGTTATTGTATTAGAGCGTGTATTGGTGTCGAAAGGCGATTTGGTTGGCTTTTTACAACCTACGATAGAGACGGCAGGTGGGGATAGTTTCCAAATGAATTGGGAAGATAATTCTGGGCAAGGCAATGCGCAACCTTCGGATTTTGTGAATCTTGTTTGTTATTGCGAGGAACTAAATTCGTTCGAAGTGTTTCAGAATGTTGTAACTCGTGATTCTATGATTATAGATGTTACTTTACCAACGTATTACAATGGCAAAAAAGTGAATTTTTGGGCGTTTCTGAATAGTGAAACAAAGGCTATGGCGAGTACCAGTATTTATCTTGGCGAGTATATGGTTGTGTAAAGGTAGTAGTGAGGTAGTAGTAAAATGAAGTTCGTTGATTGGAGTGATTTTTCGGTACAATACTTTGTTTAACGGCGTAGAAGAGTGAAGAAGAATCGTATCGAAAATAGAATTTTATAGATGTTGTTCAAATTTATTTTGACCACATAGAAACATAGTTTTAGTTGTGATGGCTTGTAAAAATTAGTTGAAAATACGAATAGGTAGACTACTAATTGGAAAGCAAAATCATTTGGTTCTATGTTTCTATGTGGTATTTTTTTTGCAAAGTGAATATGTGTTTTTTTTTCATCTTTATGTTTGGTGTAAAATTCTGGGAGAACCTTGCTTGTATTTATGGTTTTAATCCTAAAACTGTTCAACGATACATTGGTTTATTGTCGAACATAATCGATTTGAGTACTCTACAAAAAGTAGGGTGATAGCTAGATTTCGTGTAAAGGAATATTGTTTGTTTGGTAAATATTTGGTTATTAAGTATTTATTTTATAAATTAGTACATCTTAACATCAACTAAATATATGAAAAATGATTTATTTTTACAAAACGATGGAGAGGCATTAAAGGATATGAAGCTCCTGCTGATAGAATTCCAAAAAACTTTTCTACTATTAGAAGAAAATCAGAAATTCTATGATAACGCAGACCTAAAAAGTTTGCTTAACGTGAGTGACAAAACGTTGTATAGGATGAGGAAAACGAATAAGATTCCTTATATAAAATTTGGAAATAAATTTTATTATCCAAAACAGTTCTTTAACCAAATGGCTCTTTGATAAGAGCTTTTTTTGTGGGGTATTGTGAGTGGTTGAGATTTTGTATATTGGAATGTTGTTGAATGAAATATAGAAATGACAACTTTTTTGTAAAACAGGTTTTGTTTATTCTTGTAAAGAAATATTGTTAAGTTTAATTTTGTAAAATGACCCTGACTGATAGTATTGGAAAAATTATAACCGAAATAAAATATTGTTATAACCCAGAAAATAAATATGGATTACAGGAGTTTGAGTCTTTTATAAAAATTGATAATGATAAACTAATTCAAATTCCTTACTTTCCAACAGAAGAATGGAATGAAAGTGAAACTTTAAAAAAGTTTGAATTAGCAAGGAAAGTTGAATCTAAACCAATAGAATTAATTTTAAATTTAAAAATCATTAATTATCATTTTAAATATTTCGAAAATGAACTTGATGAAATGGAGAAAGCAATAATTGAGCTTGAAAATGGACTATATATTACTGAGAAAAATGGACCATTTGGATTAACTGATGTTGATTTGCATAGTATGCATACAATAGAATTTCTAAAATTAAAGGAAAATATTGAATCAGAATTTGAAATAAAACCTTTAATAATTCAATAATAATATCACTATAGCTAATATTTATTAATAAAAGCTGTTATAGTTTTTAAATAGAAAAAAATATAATAATACTCAAAAAGCTTCTAAATCTTTAGTGATTTAGAAGCTTTTATTGGTTTTATAGCATTGGTATTCAGGATTGAATTGAGGGTGATTTTAACCTCTAAAATGTCCTACCCATTCTTTGAATTTACCAAATTGTTCTAATAGAAAAGATTCTTTTTCTTCTTCCTCTTGAGGAGAATCTAATCCAATAGGTAAAATATGTTCAAAATATGTTCCTTTTAAAACTTTATTCAATAAACCTTCACCCATAAATGGTTTATCATCGTTCAACGTTTTAGTTGCTTTTAATAAATGACGAATGTCGTATTGTAATGGATTAATGTCTGGAACTTGTTTATTTAAATTAAGTAATTCATAAACTGCAATACGTGCGGTACGAACAGAACTTTCCATTGTGAAAACTACATCGTTATTGGTTTCTACAAATTGACCTACTAAACCTAGATTCTTACAATCATCTGGAACTACTTGTGGGCGGTCTCCTTTTGCTCTAGGCATAAACATAGATGTGATGTAAGGCATATAAGCAGAACGAGTGATTGTATTCTCAATAACGTCATCTATTTGGTCTTCAATTCCTAAATGATAACATAATTCTGTTAGGATTTCGTTTCCTGTACAAGTAGGCATTGTTTTCTTGATGTAGTTTCCTTCTTTATCCATAAATAATGCATAAACCCAAAGAACTAAAATATCATCTGGTTGTGTAGGAAAATGTGGTTGACGATTACACGTAAAACTCATTAACCAATTAGAATCTGTAATGGTAATAATTCCACCTGTAACAGTTTGACCTGAATATGGATCATTAACAGAATATTCTTTTAGTTTTTCTACTAATGCAGAAGGTTTACAAGTTAAAGTAACAGATTCCCATGAAGATTTTTCAATATTCCCACAAAATTTTTCTGGACGACCAAAAACAGGAGATTTAGCAGAAAGGTTTTTCCATAGTTTCCATCCTGCACTTTGACCACTAGTATTATTATCTATCGCTAAAACTGGTGCCGTTGTATTATCTCCATACGCAGTATCTTCAGTCATAGAACCAGTAGTTACAATAACATAATCATTTGGTGTAACAGGAATAATTACATCTTGTCCATCTTGTTCTGTTATAATTCCTTTGACTACTTTTCCTTCTGTATTAATTAATAAATCTAAATCTTTAACCAGTGTATTTAACTGAATTTTTACTCCTTTTTCTTTTAACCATTTACCTAATGGCGTAACAAAAGTGTCGTATTGATTGTATTTAGGAAATACCAATGAAGAAAGATCATTTAAACCATCAATCGCATGTAAAAAGCGATGCATATATAATTTGAATTCTAGTAAACTATGCCAATTCTCAAAGGCAAACATTGTACGCCAAAATGTCCAGAAATTACTTTCTAAGAATGATTGATTAAAATAATCTTCAATTGTTATATCATCCAACTCTTCTTTTTTCTTTAACAAAAGTTTGATAATAGCTAATTGATCTTTCTTATTCAAACCAAATTTACTAAAGTCTTTTACTTTCCCTTTTTCATGAATTAAACGTGCAATAGAATAATTAGAATCATTATCATTTACTAATCTATATTCGTCTAAAACACTATAAGGTTCTGGTAACTCTAATGCAGGAATGTCTTGGAAAATATCCCATAAATTCTCGTAGGTACAATCCATTTCTCGACCTCCTCGAATTATGTAACCATCTTTTGCATTTCCAGCTCCATCTAACGAACCTCCTTCTACCTGAAGTTGTTCTATAAATGTGATATTCTCTGGAGTGAAATGTCCGTCTCTAATAAAATAATAGGCAGTAGCTAAACCTGCAATACCACTTCCCACAATATATACCTTACTGTCCTTATAAGATTTTGTAGGAATTCCTTTATTGCGTTGGTAATTTCCTATTTGATCAGAGAAGGGATAAGATTTTTCTGGAGTGTTTCTTGGTGTTTCTTTACTTGCATCTGGTTGATGATCAATATTTCCGTAGATAGTAGAATGATTTAAAACGTTGTCAAATTTTGAAGTAACTTTATCCATAATTATTTATTTTAAGATTCTAGAATAAAATTACGCTTTATTACTTTTCTAAAGTATCCCGAAATTCGTCATTTGTATCCCAAATTTCTTTTTTTATATATGTTGTTGTTTTCTATATTGTTGAGGAGAAATTGAAGTGTATTTTTTAAAAAACCGACCAAAAGATGAAGAAGAGTTGAAACCTAGATCTAATGCTATTTGGACAATTGTTTTCTCTGAGTAGCCAAGCAAAACATACGCTTCTTTTAATAAATACTCGTCAATAATAACATGTGGAGTTTTCTTAGTTGCTTTTTTTACAAGGTGAATCAAATATTTATTTGTAATAAACAATTGATCTGCATAAAACTGTACGTCTTTGTGAGCGATAACATTTTCTTGAACAAGTTGTGTAAACTTACAAAATAGAGTGTTGATTTCGCGGGAATAATTTTTATTTTCTTTTGAATATTGTTCAGCAATTATAGAGGCAGATTCAAGAAGTAAAGTAAAAATAATCGATCGAATAATATCTTCTAAGAACAAAACATTTCTTTCTCGTTGTTCTTGAAGATAATTGATTAACATTAAAAGATGATTCGCATCTTTTTTATTTGCCTTACAAACTGTAAAGTTTTGATGTGTAAACAAATTAAGTTTATCAATAAAGAAAGGATTAGAAATGTTTTTAAGGAGAAAGTTTTTCTCAAAAAACAACAATTTCATTCTAAAATTAGAGTTAGTATCTAGAATTTTCAAAACAGTAGAAGGAGCAGAAATCAAGAATTCGTTTTGAGTAATAAAATATTTCTGAGAATCTATCTCAACTTCTATCGAGCCAGATAAACAAATACAAAATGCATAAAAGTCGATTCGAAATGATCTTTCAGGAAAAGCAAAAATTGGATTTCCTGATGAGATATAATATAGTTTATTACAATTTACGCCATAAAAAGACAAGGTCTCTTTTAGGTTTTCATAGTTTTTCATGCTTGAAAATAATAGTTGGTCAGATTGTTTTTTAGGGTAGTAGAATTGATATAGCAAAAATAAGAATTATTTAGTAAGTAATTAAATACAATAAGGTATTTTAACTGTATTCTAATGTAAAAGTTATTTTCATATCAACTAAGTAGTTCTTAAATAAGAAATTTCATGAATATAATCAATGAAATATCGGCTAACAATGTTGAATGATGTAGTAATTTTTTGTAACAAGTAATACTTTTGGATTGTGTAGTTTGTTTCGGTTAAGATAAATTACCTTTGCAAAAAATCCGTTATGTTTTCTGCCATTAATAAAAAATTAAATTCAGATCCCGTTTATAATCTCCATTTTATTTTAATGTGTTTGAGTTCGTTGTTGTTTTCAGCGAGTTTTAATATGATGATTCCCGAGCTACCTGCTTATTTAAGCAGCATGGGAGGAGCAGAATACAAAGGATTTATTATTGCATTATTTACCTTGACAGCGGGAATTTCGAGACCTTTTAGTGGAAAATTAACCGATAAAGTGGGGCGGGTACCTATTATGGCAGTCGGTTCTATTGTCTGTTTTGTGTGCGGAATTTTATATCCTGTTTTAACAACCGTTTCAGGTTTTTTATTTTTGAGATTGGTACACGGCTTTTCGACAGGTTTCAAACCCACTGCAACAGCAGCTTATATTGCAGATATTATTCCGCGCGAACGTTGGGGCGAAGCATTGGGCTTGCACGGAATTTGTTTCAGTATCGGAATGGCAATTGGACCTGCATTGGGAAGTACAATTACATTATATACATCGATTAATGTGATGTTTTTTACGTCTTCGTTTTTTGCATTATTATCGATATTGATTTTATTCAATATGAAAGAGACCTTGCAAAATAAACAAAAATTTTCGTTCGGATTATTAAAGATTTCGAAGCAAGATGTTTTTGCAAAAGAAGCTTTGCCAGCGGCATTGATTACGTTTCTTTCGTATGTTGCTTATGGTTCTATATTGACATTAATTCCAGATTGGACCGAACATTTAGGTTTTCAAAATAAAGGGGTTTTCTTTATGTTATTTACAATATCATCTATGATGGTTCGTTTCTTTGCAGGTAAGATATCTGACCAAAAAGGGCGTGTGTTGGTGATAAAATTAGGCTTAGTTTTATTGATTATTGCATTGGTATTTTTGGCTTCTATTGATGCAAAAATAGGGTTGATTTTAGGAGGTTTGATGTATGGCATTTCAACCGGAATTCTTTCACCTGCACTAAATGCTTGGACAATAGATTTTAGTAAACCTGATGAACGTGGAAAGGCGATGGCAACAATGTATATTGCGATGGAAGCGGGGATAGGACTTGGAGCATTGTGTGCGGGTTGGTATTTTCAGGATTATTTGGATCGCATTCCGATGGTGATTTATGTTTCGGCATTTATCTGTCTTTTGGGAACCATTTACATGCTGAGATTTAAGAATAAGCCTCAAACAATTTAATTGAAAGAAATGAAAGCAGAATTATATCAATTTATAGCACAACAAATCGAAGATAAAATAACGTATTTGAATGGTTTGATTGACGATTTACGTGCTTCAAACAACGATACTAAAAGTAGTATGGGTGATAAGTATGAAACGTCGCGCGAAATGATGCAACAGGAAATTACTCGAATTCAAAATCAATTGAATGAAGTTTTAATTCAGCAAGACGTGTTTTCTAAAATAAAAATTGTGGAGAACAAAACCATTGGTTTAGGTAGTTATGTTGAAACTACGATGGGAAATTTCTGTATGGCGTGTAGTTTTGGGGAAATTATTTTCGAGAATAAAAAGATATTTGTCCTATCAACTCAAACTCCTTTGGCTAGAATCTTGGTTGGGAAATCGGAACAAGATTCGTTCGAAATGAATGGAAAAGTTTTTGTAATTAGTAAAATTAATTAAGATAAAAAAGGACGTAGTTGCGGTACGTCCTTTCTAATTGAAAAGTATGTATTAGAATTGTGCGGCTTCCGTACTTTCGGCCATAGCTGTAGTAGATGAAATGCCTTGTTGCACTGTGTTTTGTACGTAATCGAAATATTGTGTTCCTACAAAAGATTGGTGTTTTACAGCTGCAAAACCTTCTTCTTGTAACGCAAATTCTTTTTCTTGTAATGCCGAATATCCCGCCATTCCTTTGGCTTTGTATGCACGTGATAACTCGAACATAGAGGTATTCATCGCATGGAAACCTGCTAAAGTGATGAATTGGAATTTGTATCCCATTTCAGCTAAATCTTCGCGAAATGTTTCCATTTGAACTTCTGTTAAATGTTTTGCCCAATTAAATGATGGGGAACAATTATAAGCTAACATCTGATTTGGATATTTTTCTCGAATCGCTTGTGCAAATTCTCTTGCCATTCCAAGATCTGGATTAGATGTTTCCATCCAAATTAAATCAGCATAAGGCGCATAGCTTAAGCCTCGATTAATTCCTTGTTCCAAACCATTTCTCACATTGTAAAAACCTTCAGAAGTTCTACTTCCTTGGATGATAAAAGGTTGATCTCTTTCATCAATATCCGAAGTAATCAAATTCGCAGCTTCTGCATCAGTTCTTGCAACCAATAGAGTAGGAACGCCGCAAACATCTGCTGCTAAACGAGCTGCAACCAATTTGTTAATTGCTTCTTGTGTTGGAACTAAAACTTTTCCTCCAAGATGACCACATTTTTTGGCTGATGACAATTGATCTTCGAAATGAACGCCAGCAGCACCAGCTTCTATCATTTGTTTCATCAATTCATAAGCATTCAAGTTTCCTCCAAATCCAGCTTCTGCATCGGCAACAATTGGTACCATATAATCAATGTTTCCCTGTTCGGTAACAGATTGTATTTCATCGCGACGACGCAACGCATTGTTAATACGTTTTATCACCATTGGAACCGAGTTGGCTGGATACAATGATTGATCTGGGTACATTTCTGCCGAAAGATTTGCATCTGCAGCAACTTGCCATCCCGAAAGATAAATTGCATCCAAACCAGCTTGCACTTCTTGTATGGCTTGATTACCATTCAAAGCGCCTAAACCCGCCATAAATGGCTTCGAATTTAAACCTTCCCAAAGTTTCTTAGCACCTAATCTTGCTAAAGTGTAATCGATGTCCAAAGAACCTCTTAATCGAATAATATCTTCTGCTGAATAAGGACGAACAATGTCTGTCCAGCGTGGATTAGTTTCCCAATCCTGCCGAATCTTTTGAATTCTTTCTTGATTGCTCATAATTGTGTTTTTTGTGTTTTGTTTATGAATGTGTGTTGTGTGTGTATTTCTTTTTGTGTGTGTCTGGTTATAAGGGCTTAATCAATATACTTATAGGCTTCTAATGTTAAAAATTCGGTAAACTTGTGCGATAAAACTAATTCGTCAAAGATTGAAATAGCTTCTTCAAATCTTCCGTTCAAATAGTTTTCCTCACCAACTAATTTTTTTATTTTTTGAACCTCTTCGGCTCTTAATTTTTTGTATTTGTCACTGTTAAATTCGCATCCGTTTTCTAACGTAATCGACTGGCTTAACCATTGCCAAACCTGCGTACGAGAGATTTCTGCTGTTGCTGCGTCTTCCATTAAGTTATATAAAGCTGCGGCTCCTTTTCCAGATAACCAACTTTCGATGTATAAAATTCCGACATTAATATTGTCTCGAATTCCTTGTTCTGTAACTGTTCCTTTTGGCAATTCTAACAAAGCCTCGGCAGTTGTTACAACATCTTCTCGCTTATTGTCAATTTGATTAGCTTGTGGCATATATTCGTCAAAAATATCTTTTGCGACTTTTACCAAAGCAGGATGCGCAACCCACGTTCCATCGTGTCCATTTTTTACTTCGCGAAGTTTATCATTCTTCACTTTTTCAAAGGCAATTTCATTGGCTTTTTCATCATTCTTAATCGGAATTTGAGCAGCCATTCCACCAATTGCATGTATGTTTCGTTTATGACAACGTTGAATAACTGCTTGTGAATATGCAGCCATAAAAGGCGAAGTCATCGTAACTTGTGAACGATCTGGAACAATAAAATTTGGGTGTTTCTTAAATTTTTTGATATAAGAAAATATATAATCCCAACGACCGCAGTTAAGGCCTGCGATGTGGTCTTTTAATTCGTAAATAATTTCATCTAACTGAAAAGAAGCTGTTATAGTTTCGATCAAAACTGTAGCTTTAATCGTAGCTTGCGGAATGTTTAAATAATTTTGCGCAAAAACAAAAACATCGTTCCACCAGCGTGCTTCTAGGTGATGTTCTAATTTAGGAAGGTAGAAATAAGGCCCACTTTGCTTGGAAAGTAACGTGTGTGCATTATGGAAAAAATATAAACCAAAGTCAAATAGTGAGCCTGATATTTCTTGTTTATCTATTATGATATTCTTTTCATTCAAATGTAAACCTCTCGGTCTTACAAGCAAGACAGCAGTTTTTTCGTTTAATTGATACTTTTTTCCATTATTTTCGAATGAAATAGTACCATTTACTGCATCTCTTAAATTTTGTTGTCCTTGAAGATTGTTATCCCACGTTGGAGAATTACTATCTTCAAAATCGGCCATAAATGTTTTAGCGCCAGAATTTAACGCGTTAATTACCATTTTACGGTCAACTGGACCAGTTATTTCAACGCGTCTGTCTTGTAAATCAGCTGGAATAGGAGCTGCTGTCCAATCCCCATTTCTGATTTCTTTTGTTTCTGACAAAAAAGTTGGAAAATTACCCAAATCAAAAAAGATTTGTCTTTCTTGTCGATTCGCCAAAAGTTCTAAACGTCTTTCGTTGAAATTTTTGTGTAAAGCTGTTAAAAAATTAACCGCTTCGGTTGTCAAAACATCTGGATAACTATCCAGCTTATTCTGCGATAATTTTAATTCACTTGTAATAGTATCCATTTTTTGTGTTTTTGTTGTAATTTTGGTTTTGGTTATTCGAGCGGAATTTTACTTCCAGCGAACGTTCGCTAAATTATAAAAATTCGTTTACATTTACCAAATATTTTTGAAAAAATTATGCAAGAAGAATACATTAAATTAATTTTTGGGTTGAAACTAAAACAAGTAAGAACAGCTAAGGATTTGTCATTGTTTAAGTTATCTAAGTTAACTGGACTTTCGAAATCGTATTTGAATGAGATCGAAAAAGGTAAAAAATATCCAAAAACTGATAAAATTGTTGCTCTTGCCGAAGCGTTGGAAATTCCTTACGATGAGATAGTTTCACTAAAATTGGATAAAAATTTAGCACCAGTCGCTGAGATTCTACAATCAAATTTATTGCAAGAAATTCCTTTGGAACTCTTCGGAATTGAAGAAAGAGATTTAATTGAGATCATTTCTAACGCACCAATGAAGGTAAATGCGTTTATTTCTACGTTGATTGAAATAGGTAATAATTACAATCTTACACGCGAAAGTTTTTTCTTGGCTTCGTTGAGGTCTTTTCAGGAAGCAAATGATAATTATTTTCCTGAAATTGAGAAATCGGCAAAGAGTTTTTTACAAGAATATTTGGTTGAATCTGAGGGTTTTGTGAAAAATGAAACGATGGAGGAAATTCTGAAAGAGGAATATAATTATACCATTCTTTATGAAGATTTCACTTCGTTAGGAGGGAAGGATTTAGCGAAATTACGTTCTATTTTTATCAAAGAGAAAAAGCTGTTGTATATCAATATTAATTCTGACAATGATCAAAAACGATTTATTTTAGCGAAAGAATTAGGCTATAATTATCTTGATTTGAAGGAACGTTTGTATACATTTTCTTGGGCAAGTTTTGATAATTTTGATCAATTGTTAAACAATTTTTATGCATCTTATTTTGCTGGAGCTTTGTTGTTACCAGAAGAAAAACTGTTGAAGGATATGCAGAATTTGTTTGCTATAGAGCATCATGATTTGTCTAAATTTCAAGAAATTCTTGGAAAATATACCGAATCACCTGAAACGGTGTATCAACGAATGACAAATTTGTTACCCAAACATTTTAATATTCGTGATTTGTTTTTCTTACGTTTATCGGCAAAAGTCGGTTCAAATTCATATAAATTAACGAAAGAACTTCATCTTAATCAACAACAGTCGCCGCAAGCAAATGAAACGGATGAGCATTATTGTCGTCGTTGGGTTTCGTTAAATGTTCTGCAAGAATTGGAAAAACATCAAGATGATCATCATGAGATTTCTGCACAAATTTCGTTGTATCCGTTCAATAATAATCAAAAATATTATGTAATTTCTTCAGCAACGAAAGATCCATTTAATCCAAATTATTTACGAAGCGTAACGATAGGTGTGTTGTACAAATCAGCTCAACGTAAAGTTAAATTTATGAATGACCCATCAATTCCTGTAAAAGAAGTTGCGGTTACGTGTGAAAATTGTGGTATGAAAGACTGTGCAGAACGTGTTGCTGAACCAATTCGTTTTGAAAAAGATATCCGAAATAAACGATTAAATGTTACGATTAATGATTTTATAAAAGAGCAGAGTAAGTAATATTATCTACCGTAAAATATAAAGGAAAACTTAAATCAAGTTTTCCTTTTTTTATATTTAATCTAAATATTCTAATCTATTTTCAACTAATATTACATGATGTTGAAGCGAAAATGTGTTTCCTCTTTCTATGGTTGTGCAATCAAAATTACGGAATTGTAATTCGTTGAATAATGTTTTGACATAACATCTTCTTGCAGAATTCCAAGAACTGTTTCCTACATTTTGATTAAAGCGTTCGATTAATTCGTTGTCAGTTAATTCACGAAATAATACGACAAATTCATTTTTTAGATTTTCCATTGTTTTAATTTTTTAATGATAAAAACAACAGGATAGAGTGGAGAATAACCTTTTATTTTGGCGTTTGCCCTCATTCTATACCACCGTAGCGCGGTTTTGGCTCGGTTGGTGTTCTGATTTTTCAGAAACTCCTGATGATTGATAGAGTAAATATAGAAATGAATTTTTAAAACAAAAAAAGGAACTCAAAAAAAGTTCCTATTCAATATTTTTATTCGCTTAATTCTAACCAACGAAATTCTTTTTCTTCTAATTCGTCTACAATTTTTTGTAGTTCATCTCCAATAGTTGCGATTTTATCGTACCCTAAATTTGGGTCGGAAAGTAAATTCGTTAATTCTTCTTTTTTGGCTTCAAGAATTGGTAAAGATTTATTAATTTCTTCTAATTCTCGTTGTTCTTTAAACGATAATTTTTTTGGTTTTGTCTCTACATTTTTCTCTTTCGATTCAACTTTTTCCTGAATAACGATTTCTTTTTCAGCTTTTTTATCTTCTGACTCAGGTTTATTTTTATTTTCGATATGATATTCGGTATACGTTCCCATATAACGAGAAACTTTCCCTTCGCCTTCGAAAATCATTAATTCATCAACCACTTTATCCATAAAATATCTATCGTGGGAAACAACTAATAAACAGCCTTGATATTCTTCTAAGAAACTTTCAAGAACCGTCAAAGTTGGTAAATCTAAATCGTTTGTTGGCTCATCGAGAATCAAAAAGTTAGGATTTTTATACAAAATTGCTAATAATTGCAGACGTTTTTTCTCTCCGCCACTCAACTTTGAGATAAAAGTATGTTGTTGTTCTGGCGTAAACAAAAACATTTCTAAGAATTGCTCTGCACGCATTTCTTTTCCATTTGCAAGCGGGAAAAAATCGGCAATATCTTTCACAAACTCAATGACACGTTCATCTTCTTTAAAATCAATTCCATCTTGTTTGAAATGTCCAATATTTAAGGTTTCTCCACGTTCAATTGTTCCAGAATCCATAGTTTCGATTCCTTCTAACATTTTTAGGAAAGTCGTTTTACCAACTCCATTTTTTCCAACTAAACCAATTTTTCCACCACGAGCGAAAATATATGAGAAATCATCTAAAATTTTCTTTTGACCAAATGCTTTCGAAACATGTTCCATTTCGATGATTTTTTGACCCAAACGCGTCATTACCATCTCTAATTTTACTTGTTGATCGACAATTTTATGTTTAGCTACTTTTTCAGTATCATAAAACGCATCAATACGAGATTTAGACTTTGTTGTACGCGCTTGTGGTTGACGACGCATCCACTCAATCTCTTTACGATAAAGGTTTTTCGCTTTGTCAATTGTTGCATTTTGATTTTCGATACGCAATGCTTTGTTCGTAATATAAGTTTCGTAATTTCCCGAATGTACATACAATGTTTTGTCCTCCATTTCGAGAATTTTGGTACAAATTGCATCTAAGAAATAACGATCGTGCGTAACCAAAATCAATGTTTTGTTTTCTTTGTTCAAGAAATATTCAAGCCATTCCACCATTTCTATATCCAGATGGTTGGTAGGCTCATCTAAAATTAAAAGAACATATCCAGTTTCGAAACTTAAATCAATCAAAAACTTCGCTAAAGAAATACGTTTACGCTGACCACCAGAAAGTTTTCCAATTTTTTGATCCAAGAAATCAATCTTCAATTTTGATAAAATTTCTTTGATTGTTGGCTCAACTTTCCATGCATCTAAAACATCCATTTTTCCCATTAAATCAATTAAATCAGGATTTGTTGGGTCATTTTCGATCATGTTTTCATATTGACGAACAACATCTAAAACTTCATTCGAATGATTGAAAATATATTCTTCACTTTTCAAGTTTTCGTCAAAGTCATCACTTTGATCCAACATCAAGATTTTAACACCTTTATTTGGACGAACTTCGCCAGAATCGGCAGTTTCTAATCCAGCTAAAATTTTAAGTAAAGTAGATTTTCCACTTCCATTTTTTGCTACGAATGCGATTTGGTCTCCTTCATTTACATGAAAATTTACATCTTCAAATAAAGTTCTGATTCCGTATGATTTGGTTAGATTTTCAACTGTAAGAAAATTCATGGTTTATTATCTGTTTTGTAAATTAAAAAAAGATGCTAAATCTTTTCTGTTTCGATTTGTTTCATCGATTGTTTAGCTTTTCTTATTTTAACGATTAGAATAGCCAAAGATAAGACAAAGCAAATACTTCCTATTACAATTAGATTATTTAAATGCGGTTGAATTAGGGTAGGATCGCCTTTTTCGATGAAAAGTATTCGGAATATTTTCAAATAATGTGTTAATGGAATGCAATCTGCAATTGCTTGAATCCATTTTGGCATTTGACTTAAAGGCCATGTAAATCCACTTAAAATGAAACTTGGTGTTGCAACAACCATCAAAACTTCGGTTGCTTTTAGTTGGCTTGGAAGGAGAATACTGACTAAAAATCCTAAAAAGCAAACGGCTAAAATAAATGCAAGAGAAGAAGTGAAGAATGGCCAAAACTCGGTTTCTAATTTCATGTCATAAAACATTCCGAACCAATAATACAGCATATATATAAATACTGACATAAATAAATAAGGAAAAGTTTTGACGAATAAAATGGTAAATGGATTGGATGATTTTGAGATTAATTCATTAAATATTCTATTCTCAAATTCTGAAGCAAATGAAAGTGCTAAACCTAATAATAAAACTTGTTGTAATACGGTTAATAAAACACCTGGAAGCATAAAATATAAGTAGTTTCCACTTCTGATATTTTGACGAATCATCGTTGATTTGAATGGTTCGTAGCTTTGTGTTGCAATATATTCTGGAACACCTTGTTTTCGAGCTGTTTCTATTGAAATACCAGCTTTCATTGTTGTTAAAACTGTAGTAATTGCGATTGCCGCTGTATTAGAAGTTAACGTATTTGAAGCATCTACAAAATAAGCGATTTCAGGTAATTTTTTTTGTTGTACATCAGACTGAAAGTTTCGAGGAATAACAACCACAACTTCAGCTCCGATTGCTAAAGCTTTATTCTTAGAATCAAATGTTGAAGGTAAAACTTCAGCAACTTTCACCGATTCATTTTCATCTAACATCTGAATAATTTTCTGACTTGTCATCGTATGATCTTCGTCTACAACAATAATTGGTAAATTGGTTACATTTCCTTTTTTATAAACATTTCCGATCAGAACACCATACATAATAGGTGCTCCCAAGAATAAAATTGGTAAAACAGGATTCTTGAAGAAAAGTTTGAATTCTCGTATAATTAAATGAAAAATCGTTTTCATCAGAATTTATTTAGCGTTAAGATCCAAAATTACATTTGCTTTTGTCAATAGTTGAGCAGCTTGTTTATAGTCAACAGGAACAACTTTCACTTCATATTGCGATTGTTGTTGATCAATATCAGGATAAGCAGTCGAAATATTAGCGTACGAATTAAGTACTTTTATCGAAACAATTTTACCTTTCAAAACCATATTATTTTTATAAGGAACTTTTAAATTGACGATTTGATTTTTTTGCAATTGTCCGATTTTATTCTCAGGAATTGTGAATCTAAAAAATGTAGTTTCTCCCAAAATTCCGTTTGCAATAGAATATCCAGCCAAAGCCAATTCTCCAACTTTTAGATTAATTGTTTCAACCGTCATATCTTGTGGTGCTTTGATGTGTCTTTCCGCTTCTGCAACATCTACTTCTTGCAAAGCTCCCAAAGCACGTTCTTTTTGTCCTAAAGCCATTTGTTGTTGCTCTACACGCGTTCCATTTTCGGCATCAGCTAATTCAGCTTTTGCAGCTAAATATTGGTTTTTAGCGCCTTGATATTTCGCATAAACTTCATCATAACTTTGTTGCGGAACAAGACTATCTCGAAGCATATTTTTTAGTCGATGATTTGATTTTTCAGCATAATCTAATTGTTCCTTCAAACCAGCAACTTTTGCACGCAATTGTTTTAATTGATTATCTGTTGCACCTTTTTTAGCCATTTCGTATTGAGCTTCGGCAGAATTTACAGCGCCTTCTGCTTGACTTTTTTTCGCGTCAACTTCTGGTAATTGTAAGACAAAAAGCGTTTGTCCTTTTTTTACTTCATCGCCTTCGTGAACTAATATTTGATCTATTTTTCCTGGGATTTTTGTTACAACGCTAATTTGATCGCGCTCAATTTTACCTTGAAAAATAGTTTGCTCTTCTTTTTTATTTTCCTTGTCAGATGATTTACAACTTGTAAAAAGTATTAATCCGCTTAAAGCAAAAATATAGGATAATGTATTTTTCATGATTTTAATTTGAGATTTGATTAAATAATTCTCCAGAAGTTTGAAGTAATTCGTAGGTTTTAGAGCGTTGATCCAAGATTTGAGCATAATAACCTAAATTGACTTTGTAATATTCATTTTCGGCAGCCAAACGCTCGGTTACATCTATTAATCCTTCTTGAAATCGTCTTGAAGCGATTTCTAAATTATTTGTTGCAATGGTATTTTGTTGATTATTTACTTTTAATTTTTCAGTAGAAGTTTCGTAATCAATTTTGTTTTTACTTAATAATAAATTCAGTTTTTCTTGGGAATCTTGTAACTTGTTTTCATTTATTAAAATGTCAGTTTTTGCTTGTGCTAATTTATTTTTATGTTGTCCGCCATCCAACAATTCCCATTTTGCGCCAATACCAATCAAAATATTAGGAAACATCGAAAATTGGTTCATTTTCAAATTAACATCACCTAATATATCACCATCTTTTAATTTGAAACGACTTCCCAAAATTGACGTATAATTGGTGTTCACGAATGCAAAAACTTGTGGTAAGTGCGAACCTTTTTCTTTTTGATATAAAAATTCGTAAGCTTTCACAGAGTGTTCAAGTGCTTTCAACTCTTTTTTATTTTCTAAAGTATAGCTTGAAGCAAGAATATCAATAGGTGTAAGTTCGTATTGAATTTGTTGAAGATCTTGTTCAGATAGATGCGTCAACATTTCTAATTTTTTGTATAGCAATTGTCGATTACCGTTCAATTCTACTTGTCGGGCTTCTAACTCTAGAATTGCTAATTTTATTTTTTCCCGATCGTATGGAATAGCTAAACCATTTTGAATTGCTTTCTGCACTTTAAGATGTTCTTTATCCAATCGTTTTGCAGAATTTGAAATTAATTCTTCTACTTTGACCAATAACATCAATTGATCATAAGTTTGTAAAATATCTTTGGTTATAGTTTCTTTTTCGGCTTCTTTCAAATAATCTAAAGCAGTACTTTTTTCCTGAATAGCATTCAACGCATTTGGAATTTGTAATCCCGAAAATATAATTTGAGTGGCGTTAACTCCAACAGTAAATAATCCTGCAGAGGTATTGAATTTTTGATTACCCGAAAACAATTCTGTGGACAAAATATCGATTGATTTGGTTGGAATATCGATAATTCCGTTCGAGTTTAGATAACCACCCAGCGCAATTGCAGATAAACTTGGTTGTTGTTTACCTTTTACTTCGTTATATTGGTAATTGTTTTTCTCGACTTCCAATTGTTTATTTTTTAATTCGTAACTCGACTCAATCGCTTTTTCAACAGGCAATCGAAGTTGCGGATCAATCAATTGTTGTGCAAATCCCGAAATAGAAGTCAATAATGGAATAAAAGATAAATATCGTATAATAGGCATCCTATAATTTTAGCATAAAATTAACAAAAAATATACCATGAATAAAAGTCAATATTAGAATGTCATTAAAAATAAAAATCCTGAAACTTTTTAAGGGTTCAGGACTTCCAAAAGTTGCCAAAAAAATGGCGCATAGTTCAATGTATTTAATATTTATTATCAATAATATCCAACGTTTCGTTTAATGATTCTTTCATCATTTTCTCTAAATAATCCGTCGTACTTTTATTGATTGTTTCGTCTATATACTTTGTTCCACCAATTGTTTCGCTATATTTTAAAGCATTATTTTTAAGGTCTAGAATATTAATGTAGACATATGTTTTGGCGATGTATTTCTGTTTGTTGGCAGGATCATAATCAAGACCCGATTTTACATTAATCAAAACTAAATCATCTTGATTAATCGCTTTTTTTAAATCATTAAATTTAACTTGATTTACATTTTCCTTTGTGATTAATTCATTTGGAACTAAGTTTTTATCAAATTTATCAATCATTTGATAAGTATACTTGTTATCGTTTAATATTTTCTCAGATTTATCACGAATTATTTTTACAATATCAAATTTAGAATTTATTTGTTTAAGCTGATTTTCAATTGATTTTGAATCAATGTTTTGATCTAAATTTTGAGAATTATGATCAAAAAAACCAAGAGAATCTATGTTAATGAGAACACCAACTTTGTTTACAGGAACGTCTAAAGCATTTTCGTAAGTTACCGTATTAAGTGCTAATTCTTTTGGAGCTTCTTTTTTTTGCTCGCAAGATTGGGTAAAAAACAATACCCCAACAATAAAATAAACTAATTTTTTCATACACTATCCTATTACCTCTTTAAAGGTAGTGATTTATAATGTTTTATAATAAAATTATTGCTAATAATTTTCTTCTTCTTCATCGTCAAAAGTTTTGGCAATTTTTTCAATGTTTAAGCTTTTTGCCATTGCATCAAAAATCTCTTTATAAGTACCGTTCATTTTGTACACATCTTCATGAATCCCGTTTTCTACAACTTCGCCTTGTTTCATCACGTACGTATAATCGGCATCGATAATTTGAGAAATACTATGCGAAATAATGATAACTGTTCGATCTTTTTTGATGGCATCCAAACTATTTTTAATCTGTTCCGTGGCAATTGCATCCAAACTTGCAGTAGGTTCGTCCAAGAAAATAATTGGGGGATTTTTTAGAAACATACGTGCTATGGCGATACGTTGCTGTTGACCACCAGATAACAATAAGGCTTTGGATTGATAAGCTTCTGGCAAATCCATAATTTGTTCGTGAATATAAGCACGTTTTGCGGCATCTTCTATTTCTTCGAAAGTTGCGTTTACATTTCCATAACGAATATTTTCTTCAATCGTTCCATTAAAAATGTGATTTTTTTGTAAAACCAATCCAATATTATCGCGTAAAAATTGTGTGTCATATTCTTCTAAATCAATTCCGTCAAGTACAATTTTTCCAGAATCAGGTTGATAAAATTTATCTAACAAATTAATCACTGTACTTTTTCCAGCGCCAGACAAACCAACCAAAGCTGTAATTTTATTGGGTTGAATTGTCATGTTGATATTTTTCAAGGCTTTGTAACCATTTGGATAAGAAAAGTCAACATTTTGGATTTCGAATTTACCTTTCAATTTTGTTGGAATATAATTTCCAGATGATTCTTTTTCGTCATCCGCTTTTAAAATAGAAAAGAAACTTTCGGAATAAATCATGGCATCATTCATTTCATCATAAATACGATGCAGTTGACGGATAGGAGCAGAAACGTTGTTGAACAACAAAATATGAAACATAATTGCGCCAATTGTCATTTGTCCGTCCAGAACCAAATATGAAGTTAAAATGATGATAATCACCACGCCAAATTGCTCGATAAAGGATTTTAAACCATCAAAAAAGAAGCTTGTTTTACGTGTTTGCATTTGATTATTCGTCAATTCTTTTTGCAAAGCAAGTTGTTTTTTACCTTCGATATCTTCTCGGTTAAATGATTTAATTACTGTGATTGAATCAATTATGCTGATAATTCCTTGCGATTTTTGTTCACGATAACCTCTTAGGTTACGTCGCCAACCACTCAGCTTTTTAGCTTGTTGTTGTGTAATAATGAAATAAATTGGAACGATACAAACTCCAACCAATCCAACATAAAAATTAGCATTGAACATCAAAATTAAAGCAACAATTGAGTTCGCAAAAAGAGGTAAAATATCGATAAAAAAGTTTTGAACTAAACGTGTCAAACTTTCAATTCCTCTGTCAATACGAGTTTGAAGCTTTCCTGCTTGATTATCTTGATTTGTATAAAACGCCATTCTGTACGTCAAAATCTTTTCGATAATCGCTTGTGCTAAATCTTGCGAAACAAAAATTCGAAGCTTTTCTCCATAATATTTTTGACCAAATGTGATGAATGCATTTAAGATTTCTTTAGTCATCAAAACAATCGAAATAAACGAAATGATTTTCAGACCTTCTTTTAATCCTTTTCCAGCTTCAACCAAACCATTTATAGAATCTACGGTATATTGTAAAATAAGGGCGTTTACTTGAGAAGTAAAAGATCCAACTAAGGTTAGGAGCAAAGTTGCGACAACCAAAGAACGATAAGGTTTTACAAATGGGCGTAGATTTTTAAACAGTTGGATGATTGTCATTTATTATTCTTTTAACGGTTGTTCTTTCACAAAAACGTGACCAACTTTTGTAAAATCGTAAGCAATCTCGTACAAATACTCTAACAAATCTTCGATCAGTTCAGAATCATTTTGCAAAGCCTCTGTTTCAATTTCCGTATAAACAACAGTTTTTTCTCTAAACTCTATTGTTTTTGGTAAATTTTCTGTTTCATATTCACCGTAAAGCCGAATGTTTTGTAACAATAATTGCAAAATTTTCTTCATCAATCGAATATGTTCTGAAGTTAAAATAACGGAATTGTTTTTCTTTAAAATTTTAACTAAACCAACTGAATATGAGACAAATGATTGATTGAAAATGGTGAATTTATTCAGTACGTTAGCATTTTCTTGTTTTCCTTTTGGTTCAGAAATTACACGTTGAAAAACTGAATTAATATTTGCCATTGCAATAAAAACATCTTTTCTAGCTAATTTATAATCTGTTGTAGAAACTTCGTTGTCGGCTAATTTTTTAAAAACCAAATAAATAAACTCATAATTTGCAATCAATGCTTTTTGAATATATTCGTTCATATTATTTTTTTCCCAAGTTGGTAAAATCAAATAACTCGAAATAAACGCCATAAATCCTCCAACAAGTGTATCAATAAAACGTTCTTGAATAATATACAATGAATCTTTTTGCGAATAAAAACTAAACGAAATAAGAATATACGCGGTTAAGTAAAATGTACCAATTGCATATTTGTGACGAATAAAAGTGTAGGCCATTAACATGAAAATAAGCATTAAAGCAAATCGAATACTATGTTGAGGAATTATCAATAATATTAAAACCCCAACTAATCCACCGCCAATTGTTCCTTTCAAACGCTGAAAGTTTCGTTTTTTTGTTACACTAAAACCAGGTTTTAAAATTACTAAAACTGTCATCAAAATCCAGTAACTATGATAAGTCATCGGAATAATAAATGTGACGCCATAAGCTAATAACATTACAATTGATGCACGAATTGCATGTCTAAAAATTGAAGATTTTAGATTCAGATGATCTTTTAATTTTCGTAAAGAATAATCAACTGTAGGTTCAAAATGTTCGGCATGATCCAGCGGATTTTTCTTTTTTTCTGTGAACGAATCATCATAGAAAAATTTATGGATAAACTCTATTTTATAAACAATTTGCTTTAGATTGATATAAATTTTAGATAAAACGATTGGTTTTTGTCCTTCTGCATATAATTCTTTGATGGCATCATCAATCTTTTTCAACTCAACTTCAAAGTCAAAAGTAGGTTGTTTAGGACGTTTGTTCGAGTTAATATGATAAGCAATCATTTTAAGCTCATGCGCTAATTTATTCATTAAATTATAGATTTTGCGCATTGCTTTTGTATCACCGTAAACTTCTCGAATTTTTACATAATCGTATTGATTTGCTGTTACATTCTCAAATATATCCACCAAATCAGAGAAAATAAACACAATCGAACGCCCAATTGGTGTCTGGTCTTTTACCAATTTTTTGTTCGAAAAAACTAATTCACGAACTAAACTTTGTTTTTCGTTAATTACAACATGTTCATCGATTAATTTTTTGATAATATCATCGTAATTTGAATCTTTATCAAACATAGAAGCCTTGATTCGAATGTATTCAGAAATATGAATCATTGTGTCAGCTAAGTTTTGCTGCGCCATACGATAAGGACGAAAGGTACTAATAGCTAGGCTAAAAATAGTGTACCAAGCTGCTCCAGCAGTCACAAAAAGTGCAATATGAAGAGGACTTAACTCATGTCGTAAATCATTCATATTCATTACCATTGACATCATAATGACCATTCCAAGCGCACTTGTACGTTGTCCCCAAACGGTTAACATGTTAGAAAAGAATACGATAAGTGTTAAACAAATACCTAGAAATATTGGGTAACTGTTAATCGTTTTGGTGAAATACGAAACAAGGAAAATCAAGAGCACGGAAAGCCACATCAGGTTTCGGCGTTCTTTAAATGGACCAGGTGTATCCGTCATGTGTGCTAAAACTGCACCAAGACTTATCGTTACACCGGCATATAAATCGCCAAACAAGCTGGCTACGATAGGCGGAATGATAATCGCTAAGGAAGTTTTTAAGCCATCTGAAAGCGCTTCTCCGTAGATAAAGTTTTCAATTTTATTGATGATTTTCAAGTGTAATTTTTTAAGGTTGAAAATTGTTGTATAAAATTAACACAACTTTTTTCGAAACCCAACTAAACTCGTGAAGTTTTTAGAATATGAAACCCATCAATGCTTTGAGTAAAAATTAAAGTTGTTGTACCGCCATCAATAATTTTGAATTTTTTCTTGATAACGTCTATTGGCTGATTGTAATTTTTGACTAATAAATTCGCTTTTGTTTTTAGAATTTCTTTTTTTTGATTTTTAATTTCTTCTTCAATCAAGTAAATTTTTCCAGGAAAATTCTCTAAAAGTTCATTCGAAGTATACAAATGAGTATTCTGATGAAGTTTATGAAGATTGAATTTTTCGCTCAATAATTTGAAAGCACCAGTTTTTAGAATCGCAACATTTGGTTCGTAAATATAACGTTGAATTCCTCCAAAACTTGCATTCGCACTATATTCTTCTTCAAAATGAAAAGAAAATTCGGATTGATTATTTTCTAAATTAACAGCTTTTATCAAAGGGTTTTTTGTTGAAGAATTTTTATCTAAAATGATTAGAAAATCTTTCACTTCATTTTTTAATGCAACAATGTGTATTTCAAAAATTGAATCAATTTGTTGTAGGGTAGAAGTGATGTCTAATAAAGGCGAAAGCTTGATGATAATTTTCTCTGTTTTTTCGGAAAAAGTTGGAATCCATTCTAAAATATTTGGCTCTAAATCTTCCAAAATAAATTTTCTTCCGCTCGAATTTCTTCTTGCTGGATCGAGATAAATAACATCAAATTTTAATGTAGGATTTTCTTCAAAAAAAGACTGAAAAGTTCCTGTATAGGTTTCTAAATTTGGCGCTAAAATTTTAGCATTATGTTGTACAATCTCACTCAATTCAGGATTTTGTTCGATGTGATATACTTTGTCAAAATTCTTTGCAAAAGCCATGGTATCAATTCCAAAACCTGCGGTTAAATCAATCAAATTTTTTCCTTTAACTAAAGTTGATTTATAATTTGCTGTGGCTTCTGAACTTGCTTGTTCCAAATTAATTGAAGGCGGAAAATAAATATTTTCTGTCGAATAAAGTGTTGGAAATTTATGTTTTGAAACTTGAATTCCTTTCAATTGTTGTGCAATTTCAGCAGAAGAAATTTCTTCAAACAACGATTTTTTCAAACCTATAGATTTGATGTCTTCATGTTCGATTATTTTCAGATAATCTTGAAATTCTTTTGTTAAAATAGTTGGATTCAAAATGTTATTTTTTGACGTAAAATATTATTTTATTAAACACAAAACTTCAGTATCCATCACAGCTACTGAAGTTTCGATTATATTATTAAGTTCTTTTAATGAAATTGGCATCCAATTCATGTAAAAACTATTTTTTTTCCTCTTTTTCTGCCAAACGAGTTGGAACAATCGGAACAAAAAGTGCTTGTTTTACCACTTTTTCTTTTGGCGATTTCTCAATCACATCTGCAGGGTTTCTAAATTTGTTTACACCAATTAATTTAATGGTTTGCTCATCGAAATCTTTTTGCTCTTTTTTCGCGCTTGTGTAAATAAAATCTTGAATAGTTTCATTTTGTAAAGCATTTACAAAACCTCCTACATTTTGTATTGTTTTAAACAATTCTAACGCATTTTCAGCCATTTGATTTGTCAAACTTTCAATGTAGAAAGAACCAGCAGCAGGATCAGTAAATTGATTCAAATAAGATTCTTTTTGTAACAATAATTGTTGTTTTGCGGCTAATTCTAATCCAAAATCAGACTCTTTATTAACTTCATCATATGATCCAACAAAAATAGCGTCACTTGATCCGAAGATAGCCGAAGAAGCTTCTATTGTAGAGCGAATAACGTTGTTGTAAATATCTAATTTAGATTTATTGCGATCGGATGTTGAAGTGAAAATAAATGCTTCACTTTCTTTATTATATTGCTCCAAAATCATTTTCCATAAAAAGCGAAATGCTCTTAATTTCGCAACTTCGAAGAAATAATTACTTCCAACAGCGAATTTAAAATAGATTTTGTCCGCAATATCAGCTCCAAAATTTTCTAAATATTCTACAGCATGCGCAAGTGTTATCGCGATTTGTTGAACATGATTTGCACCAGCATTTTGATAAACATCTCCTTGAATTGAAATTACTTTTTCGAAATTTTTCAATGCCAAAGCTTCTTTCACCAATTCTTTTGATGCTTTTTCTGAATCATTTTGCCAAAGTCCATTCTGTGCCAAATATCCATACATATCTAAATCTAAATATTTCAGATTTGGAAGATTTTCAAGCGATTTTAAATCAGAAGTTCCATTATATTTAATAAATAAATCTAGATAATTAGGAAGTTCTAACGATGAATCAATTTGATTTTGATTAATCAAATATCCATACAAAAAGCTGTAATCTTGGTTTTTATTTCCAGTATATTTCGAAATAATTTTCCAATCTTTTGAGGATTTTGGTAATGGTTGTACAGCCGAATAATCGACATCATCCTTTGTATATAATGGTTTTACATTTATTTGATCGTTCGTTCCCCAAACCAAAGTTTCATTATATTCTAAACCTTTTAGCTCGACTTGAACTTTATTTTTCCATTCTTTTTCAGAAATAGAATCAAAATTTTCAAATAACTTACTCATTTTCTTTATTTTGCGGCTTCGTAACTTTTTCTTGCTGAATGATAAAAATATCTTCATCATCTTTTTTCAAGAAATGCTTTTCTCTTGCAATCCTTTCAATTTCAGCAGGATTACTATTTAGTTGATTTAATTTTTCAGACTCAGTATCCAAGTGTTCTTGGTAATATTGTTGATCAACTTCTAATAATTTGATTTGTTTATCCAACTCGCGATGTACGAAAAAAGAATTTTGGTCGAAAAAAATCATCCAAACAGCAAACGCAACCGTTAGAACAAAGTAACGATTCCAAACAAATTTGAATACACGTGTATCCTTAATTTTTCTTTTCGGTACTTCTGGTGTAAGTTCTTTGTCAAAGATTTCTTCCGATTTTTCTTTCATTATACAGTAGTTTTCGAGTTGAGTTTTTCTTTAATTACAGTTGATAAAACTTTGATTGCGACAGAATTTTTCTTTTTCATATTCGGAATAATAATGTCTGCATAGTTTTTAGATGGTTCTATAAATTGCTGATGCATAGGTTTTAACGTTTTTTGATAACGTGTTAAAACTTCGTCTAAATCGCGCCCACGTTCTTGTATATCACGGCGTACGCGACGAATTAAACGTTCGTCAGAATCTGCATGAACAAAGATTTTTACATCAAATAAATCGCGTAAATCTGGGTCAGTCAATACCAAAATTCCTTCTACAATAATAACCGATTGTGGATGTGTTAAAATCGTTTCTTCCTTGCGACTATGCGTAATAAACGAATAGACAGGTTGTTCTATTGATACGCCATTTTTCAATAAAGCGACATGTTCTTTTAGTAATTCGAAATCAATTGATCTTGGGTGATCAAAATTGATCTTAGAACGTTCATCAAAAGATAATTCAGGATGATCTTTATAATAATTATCTTGAGAAATAACGATAACGCTTTCCGCGTTAAGATCTCTTAAAATATTATTTACAACAGTTGTTTTTCCCGAACCTGTTCCTCCTGCAATTCCTATTACTAGCATTTTTGTTTTATTATTTTTTTTAATTTCGTTTGATGTTTCCATTGCAAGAGTTCTCGTAAAATTTCCTTAAAGATAAAATTTTCCTATCAGAAATTAAAATAAAAAGAAATCGATTCTTGCAAAATTTTAAATGTTGTCGTGAAGAAGTTTTGGTTGATTGATTTTGAGAAAAGAAATAATTATCGATGCATTTAAAAAATGATTGATTTATTATTCGATTATTTAGATGTAACTCAAACATTTAGGTTTATTTATACAAAAAAAGTACTTTGCAGTACTTGGTTTCTCTTAATCGGATGCAAAGGAAAGAAAAAAATATAAAAACTTTATCTTTTTTATCATTATATTTATAAGATCAGAACTATTATAAAATACTAAACTATGAACGATTTAATCTCAATGTCTACTATTTTTTCGTTATTTCTCGGAATAGGATTAGCCGCCGCTGCTGGTTTTCGGATTTTTCTTCCCTTATTTATATTGAGTTTAGCTGTCAAATTTGCAGGAAGTTTTATTAATCTCGACGAAAATTGGATGTGGGTTGGGAGTACACCAGCTCTTATAACACTTGGTGTAGCGATGTTAGTGGAAATTGGAGCTTATTATATTCCAATTATTGATAATTTGTTGGATACGATTGCGGTTCCCTTAGCTGGAATTGCAGGAACAATAGCGGTTGGAATTACGATGCCAGAAATGAACGAAGTTGCAACTTGGGCTTTGGCGATTATAGCAGGAGGAGGAACTGCGGCTGCGATTAGCGGTACAACTGCTGCTGCAAGAGCTGTTTCGACCACCACAACTGCGGGAGCTGGAAATTTTTTGGTTAATACAGGTGAAACGTTTAGTTCTATTGTATTAAGTATTACGGCAATTGTATTGGCTCCTTTGGCGTTTATTTTTGTACTGATTATTTTATATGTGTGTTATAGAGCATATAAAAGTGTTAGAAAAAAAGGTGATCAGTTATTGGCGGAAGAATTGTGAAAGAGTGAAGAATTGAATATATAAAAGAGCTAAATTATTAGCTCTTTTTTTTTGTTATATATTAGTATTTCAAGTTTTTCTTTTTAAGTAAATATTAATTCAAAAATATTTAGAATAAGATTAACTAGAAGTTAAGTTTATAAAATAGAAAAAGTCTTGTAATTTTTTTACAAGACTTTTTGAAATATAAATTATTCCTTCTCTTTCACTATTGGTCTTATTAGACCTTCTTGCGCAACGCTACAAATTAGTTCACCAGAACGATTGAATAAATTTCCTCGTGTAAAACCTCTTGTATCATTTGCACTTGGAGATTCAACATTAACTAATATCCAATCATGCAAATTTGGTTCTCGGTGAAACCAAATTGAATGATCTAAGCTGGCCATTTGTGTGTTTCCAAAGTGAGCTTTAGAAGCATGAGGTTTTATTGCTGTTGATAATAAATTGTAATCAGAGCTATACGCAATTAATTGCTGAATAATTGGTAAAGGTAAATCCTCTGGAACATCATTAAAAGTTAACCAAACATTACTAAAATTAGGATAATCTTTTTTCTCAAAAGGATTCACAAATTCAACAGGTTTAAAATCTAACGGACGCTCTGCTAAGACAAATCGCATAATTGATTTTGGTAAAACTGAACCAAATTGTTCTGCTACATCATTCCAGCTCATTAATTCTTCAGGAGGCGTTACAACAGGCATTTTTTCTTGATGCTCGTAACCTTCTTGCTTCAACTGAAAGGAACAAGCCATTACAAAAATAGGCACACTGTCTTGCTTTGCTGTGACAACACGTGTACTAAAACTTCCTCCATCACGAAGATTTGCTACTTCAAAATAGATAGGTTTTTCTAAATGTCCAGGTAAAATAAAGTAGGAGTGAAGGGAATGGCAAAAACGATCTGAAGGAACAGTTTGATACGCAGCATGCAAAGCTTGGCTTACAACTTGTCCTCCAAAAACATTTGGACTTCCCATAAAAGAACTTTTCCCTTCGAATAAATTTTCTTCTAATTTTTTGAGAGAAATTAATTCGATGAGTTCTTGAGTAGTTTTCATTATTAAATTTAAAATTTCAAATTATTTAATTTCTGCACATTTTGTTCTAATGCACATTTATATTCATTTTTCATTCGATAGACTAATTCTTCGGTTGAAATAATATCATGAATTCCAGAAACTCCGTGTCCAGCAGACCAAATGTCTTTCCATGCTTTATGTCCATCTCCTCCAATTAATTTCGAAAAATCTTCTTCTTTCTTTTCGTCTAAATCAATTCCAGAATGTATAATACTTGGTTTCAAGAAATTTGCATTTACACCAGAAATTCCATCTGTATAAATCACATCTTCGAAAGTAGAATCGACTAACATTGTTTTATAATCTTGATTCGCAGAGGCTTCTTTTGTCGCGATAAAACGAGTTCCGATGTATGCAAAATCAGCACCCATATTTTCAGCTGCTAAGATATCGTTTCCGTTGTTCATCGCACCTGCTAAAATTAAACAACCATCGTAAAAAGTGCGAATATCATCAATCAAAGCAAAAGGATTAGCCGTACCAGCATGTCCACCAGCACCAGAAGCTACAGCAATAATTCCATCTACACCAGCTTCAGCAGCTTTTTCCGCATGACGTTTTTTGATCACATCATGAAAAACCAAACCTCCATAACTATGAACTGCATCTACAACTTGTTTTACAGCACCAAGCGACGTAATAATAAGCGGTACTCTATATTTTGCACATAAAGCTAAATCACCTTCGAGACGAGGGTTTGTTTTGTTAACGATTAAATTCACTCCAAATGGAGCTGCTTTTTTACCTGTTTCATCTTCAAATTGTTTTAATTGAGAAGTGATATCAATTAACATTTGTTCGAAATCTTCGGCTGTTCTTCCATTCAAAGAAGGGAAAGTTCCACATACACCATTTTTACATGCTTCTACAACTAATTCAGTTCGAGAAACAAGAAACATAGGTGAAGTGATTAAAGGTAAATCTAAACTATTTTTAAATTCTTGTAGGGTCATACTAAAATTTTTTTGATGTGGTATAGGATGCAATATAGTTATAAATTGAGTTATGATTTTCAGAAAAGATTAATTTATTTGCATAAAAAAATCCTGAAATGTTTAATATTTTCAGGATTTTTTATTTGATCAAGACACTGTACCAAAATCTGTGTAAGTATAGAATTCTGCTTGGGTTAAAATCGAGCAGAATTTTTTTATAAATTTAATATTTACATGTTTATGGAAACAAAAGACCTATTTCCGGATGATTTTTTCAAACAGTTTAATACTGGCGATGAACTCCAGAACTTTCTC